>JBFRWR010000299.1:0-22729 GCA_051439685.1 Trichodesmium sp. | reverse complement strand
TATTAGAGATTGTTTTTCACGGAAATCTAAAAAAAGAGAAGGTTCAAGTTTTAACTGTTATTTTTTGGTATTTAAAGAGCCATAGTATTATGTATCAATTATGGCAGTAACATCATCTGGATTTGATATTTTTATCTTTGCCTATTTTTAATTAAGAAAGATTAAATGAATCTGAATTAAGCATAAAGAAATCAGTAATAATTAGATATACAAGGTCATAACAGAAATAAGGAAGTTGCCAGAATAAAACTCAATAAATTAAATTAAGACTGATGAAAATATGTAAAATTATTTTAATAGCTACCTCGTTATTTGTGACAGCTAACCAGGGATTATATGCAGGTTTGTTTGACACAATCAAACAATTAAAAATAGAAAATCCTAGTTGTCTAGAATGTGATATCAAAATAGCTGAATGGGAAAATAAAGAAGAATTTTTAACCAAATTAGTTTGGTAGGAGCTTTTCATTAATTGATAATGGATAATTGATAATTACCTCTTCTTTTCAAGAAGAGGATTGCTTAAAAGGGAAATTTTTTCTTTTTTCTCCTTTAAAGGAGAGGCTTTAAACCCTGATTTTTGGGCAACCAAACCCCTACGATATTAATTTGATAATTCTGTAGGGGCGTCGCATACAACGTCCCTAATCCCTTTTTTCTGGATATCTCCATTATTTAACTCCCCCTGTCCATTTGGTTTGCAACTCGAAAACTCAAAAGCTGTATATTCCCCACCCAAAGCTTCCACTATTCCCTGAGTATTAGAGATCAACATTTTCACATAACTATCTCCCTCACTCCCAGGAGCGCCAATAGAATCAGAATATAATTCCCTAGGTGCTAACTTTACCCCAGCTTCCTCAGCAACCGTAGTAATCAACTTAGAATTAATAGTAGTCTCCGCAAAAATAGCAGGTACTCCAATTTTCTTAATTTCCTCCGCCAAATTTTTCACCGTCTGCGCACTAGGTTGCTCCTCCGTACTTATCCCAATCAAAGTTCCCGTCATTTCTAAACCATAAGCTTTCACATAATATTCAAAAGCATCATGGGTAGTCACCAGTCGGCGCTGACTTTCTGGAATAGTCGCGATTTGTTTACTAATCCAAATATCAAGCTGCTGTAACTCCTCAACTAATCTGGCAGCATTCTCCATAAACACCTCTTTGTCTTCCGGCGACAATTCAATCAAAATATCCCGAATTGCATTTACCATCACAATTCCATTCTCCGCATCACCCCAAACGTGAGGATCAGGCACCAACTCTCCCTCCTCCGGATTTTGTAAAGCCGTCACCTTTTCTGCCACTGCCAACTTTTGCGCTTTTACACCCGCAGCATTTATCAGTTTAATTAAAGCAGGTTCCAAATTATAGCCATTATAAACAATTAAATCTGCCTTCTCAAAAGCCACACTATCAGCAGGCACCGGTTCATAAATATGAGGATCGGCACCCGGTTGCATAATTCCCTGATGCTCAATTTCATCCCCACCTATTTTTTCTGCCATATCAGCAATGATGGTACTTGTAGAAACTACTAAAAGTTTACCCTCACCCTCAGCAGAAATATTTGAAGATGGAGCAGCACAACCACTAATCCATAATCCCAATAAAATTCCTAATGCTGGCCATGTATGTTGTTTGACACCTTTAGCTGACTCCTGACTCGTGACTCCTGACTTCCAACCGAAGGCTGTTAAATTAATTTGGCACAGATACTTCCTAATTTTCATTTTGATTTAATTGACAATTTTTCATATTCGTTTCATAATTTATATCATATTTGTTTCATATTTCTCACATTCTAGGGTGAACTTTTGAATTAAACCTCTATCGTTAGAGGTTGTTTGAGAAGTTATTGATCCCCCTAAATCCCCCTTAATAAGGGGGACTTTCCCTTCTATTTCCTCTGTTTTCAATGGGGAATTTCCTTTGTATTTCCCCCTTTTCAAGGGGGGCTAGGGGGGAGCTAGATCAAAATTCATACTATTCAAACATTCTCTTAGAAGGATTTCAGAGAATCAAGTTTGATAATTTATAGGAGTCATAATTAATGAATCAGGCCAAAATTAAAGTAAATCATTTAGCAGTCCATTATCGTGCCGTTGAGGCGTTGCGAGACATTACTCTACAGATACAAGCAGGAAGATTAACGGGTATTATTGGCCCTAATGGCGCGGGAAAAAGTACCTTATTAAAAGGAATGCTCGGATTAATTCCTGTGAGTGGGGGTTCTGTAATTTACAATGACAAACCACTTCAGGAACAGTTGGGCAGAATTGCTTATGTGCCTCAGCGATCGCAAATTGATTGGACTTATCCTGCTACTGTTTGGGATGTGGTAATGATGGGGCGGGTGCGTCAGACTGGTTGGTTTCGTCGGTTTTCTAATGTGAGTCGGAGGTTAGCATTGGAAGCGTTGACAAGGGTAGGGATGGATAGTTATCGCGATCGCCCCATTGGTCAACTTTCTGGCGGTCAACAGCAACGGGTATTTTTGGCGCGTTCTTTAGCTCAAGAAGCGGATATTTTCTGTTTTGATGAACCGTTTGTTGGGGTAGATCAGAAGACTGAAAATGTTATTTTTGAGATTTTTCACGAGTTAGCTGAAGTTGGAAAAGTTGTGATAGTTGTTAACCACGATCTGGGTGAATCTATTACTAATTTTGATGATTTAATTTTGTTGAATAAGGAGTTAATTGCTGTTGGCGATCGGCAAGTTGTATTGCAGGAAGAAAATTTGTATCGTGCTTATGGGGGTAAGGTTGGTTTCTTTTCCGAGTCTTTAAGGCAAGTTGCTTGAGTTATAATTTTTGTAGATATTCTGAGAGTTTTGATAATGCTAAATGTAACTATTGATAAAATTAAAAGCGATCCACTGAAATATTTGCGTCTAGTGGAAGAGGGAGAAACTATTGTAATTATTCGAGCTGAGGAAGCGTTGGCGGAGCCTAGCGGCAGCTATATCGCTGAAATTAGTAGCAAGAAATTACGACCATTTGGTTTGTGTGCAGGTGAGTTTACTGTTCCTGATGATTTTGATGCTCCTTTGCCAGAAGATATGCTGAAGGCATTTGAGGGGAAATGAGAATAAAGTTTCCGCACAATAAACAGTTATTCTGAGTAGAGAAGTATCCAAAAGTTTATCCACACTAATTTTTAAATTTTCTATGCTAGAGTAGAAAAAAAGTATTTTTGGCTGAATGAGTTTATTACGGCGCATCCAAGATGCTACAGTCGATCCAAAGTTTCAGTTAGCAGATGTTTTGCGAATGTGTAAAATTCTAGCTGCACGTTTGGATCATCCCACCTTTAAAGAGTGGATTGGACGGGAGTTGAATGGTTATAGAGACTGGAAACAAGTCCCAGATTATAGAATTATAGAGAACTTAGGCTGCCGGGGTTATTTTTTGGGTCCTTGTAGCAGCATGAAAAACGCTCCCATTTCCATAATTGACCTACCTGAAGAATTCAGAGAAAAATTCAGAGAAGCAGTATCAACTAAGTATATTCTTCAAAGCGTTAGTGCTTTAGAAAGTATTGTGGGTCAAGCAAATCAAACCAATAAAAGCCTTCTCCGTCAATTTTTGGTAGCAGATACCCTTGCTCTACTAGATGACAATATCTATCCAAATATGACTTGTAGGCAAGCTTGGACTGATATTCCTACTGCTGCATTTGTTGCTGTTCTTGATACTGTCAAGAGCAGAATTTTAGACTTTGTAATTGAGATTGAAGCAAAAGAAGCAAATGCAGGTGATGTTGAACCCGGTGTAAAGCCAATTCCAGATCAGACGATCAACTACATCTTCAATAAGTGCATCCTGCATCATCCTAATCAAACCACTGTGTCTAGATTAACTATTCAAACACATAATGAGGAAATATATATGTCAGACAACAATGTGAATAATTTTCAAGGAGCTAATGTTGGTAATATGGCTAACACAGTTAGAGACTCTGCAAAACAACAAGCCAATCAACATATCCATCTATCTGAGCAAAAGCAAAGTTTGGCAGAGTCAGCAGCAGAAATTCAGCAACTTTTAGAACAACTGTCGCAAACCAAACCAACTACAACTACGGCTCAAAAAATGGCAGTAGTAACAGAAGTTACTGAACAAATTGAAAATAATCCAACACTGAAATCACGGGTAATTAGTGTGCTAAAATCTGGAGGCACTGAAGCGTTTAAAGAAGCAATAAACCATCCATTGGTTAACATTTTAGTGGCAGCCATTGAAGGATGGAAGGATGCAGAGTAGTTTATTTAGGGTCAAATATAGGGAAATAGCCTCCTATGAAAGCCTCACTATAATTTTACCCTAAAAAAAAATATTGCTCTTTACTTCTTTTACACATACTTTGAATTATTAAACTTTTAAATAACTAATGCCAGCTAGAGATATTTATCATAATACGGTTGTTGAAGCGTTAAAAACAGATGGTTGGAAAATTACCCACGATCCTCTATATTTAGGTTATGGAGGTAAACATCTTTATGTTGATTTAGGTGCAGAAAAAACAGCGATTGCTGCCGAAAAACATGGTCAAAAAATTGCTGTAGAAATCAAAAGTTTTATTAGTCTTTCTCCCATAAACGATTTACAAGTAGCAGTAGGGCAATACGAAATTTATCGAAGTGTATTATCGGAACTAGAACCAGAACGTTTACTTTATCTTGCTGTTAATCAACAAGCTTATGAAAATATTTTCCAAGAGAGATTAGGTCAATTAATTATTAATAAAATACAACTACGCCTGATAATTTTTGATGAAAAAATTGGGAGAATAATTAAATGGATAATTTAGATAACTATCGTGAAATTATTAAGAAAATAATATACGAATATGGCACTCATAAACCTGCTAATGGTCAAATAGATGTGGAAATTGTAATTGATACTGAACGAGACCATTATGAAGTAATTCATGTGGGTTGGGATGGTGCACGTCGAGTTTGTGGTTCCGTGGTTCATATTGATATTATTAATGATAAAATCTGGATTCAATATGATGGTTGTTCTCAACCTGTTGCTGAAGCACTTTTAGAAGCAGGAATAAGCAAGGATATGATAGTTTTGGGTTTTCATCCAGAGGAAGTGCGTAAGTATACAGGTTTTGCAGTTTATTAATGTTAATTGAAAATAATGCAAACTTCAGTACATATGTTGACTTTAAAAATGTAGGGACGTTGCATGCAACGTCCCTACAGGATTATAATTTTTTTATGTGGTTCATTGACTTGAAAACTGCTGTAATTATCTAAAATATTTTCAACTAAATACTGAATTTTCACTATAAAATCAGAATAATAAAACATCCAAAATAGGAAAAATAAACACTTATGTTAGAAACATTACTCGAACCACTACAATACAGTTTTATGCAGCGATCGCTCCTAGTAGCAATAATAGTCGGAATTATTTGTGCAGTAGTCGGCAGTTATTTAATGGTACAAAGATTAGCACTATTAGGAGATGCTATTAGTCACTCAGTTTTACCGGGATTAGCTATTGCTTTTTGGATAGGAGCAAATATATTTATCGGAGCATTTATCGCCGGAATAATTAGCACTATTTTAATTAACCTAATTAGGACGCGATCGCCAATCAAAGAAGATGCAGCAATGGGGATTGTTTTTTCTGCCTTCTTTGCTTTAGGAATCACATTAATTACAATTATTCAGAAAGACAATAAAATCGACCTAAATCATTTTTTATTCGGCAATATTCTCGGCGTAACTGTTGGAGATGTACGAGATACATTAATAAGTGCTGTGGTTGTTTTATTAGTAGTAATCCTACTATATAAAGAACTATTATTTTACACATTTGACCCCCTCGGCGCTCAAGCAGTAGGTTTACCTGTAAATTTATTAAACTTGGGGTTAATGATGTTAATTGGTTTAACAATTGTAGCCAGTCTCAAAGCAGTAGGAGTAGTCTTAGTTTTATCTTTATTAATTACACCAGCAGCTACAGCTTATCTATTAGTTAAAAGACTCCATCAAGTAATGATATTAGGAGTAGGAATAGGAATTTTATCTAGTATTAGTGGAATGTATATTAGCTACTTCTATAATTTGCCATCTGGTCCGGCAATTGTATTAGTATCATTTGGATTATTTATATTAGCTTTTTTGTTCAGTCCGACTCAGGGAATTTTGACTCATCCTGCATCAACTTCTAGTCAGCCTTCTATTTGGCGAGAGTTAAAAAGTTTAATCAAATAAAATTGAAAATATCAGGTTTTTGATTTTAATTAAATAGATTAATTGGATGATTGATTATCAGTTTTTTGTTCCGACTTACTCAGGAAATACTGATTTATCTCCCATAAACTTCTAGTCAACCTTCTGTCTGGGAATTGAAAAATTTAATTACAACTATTTAGTCTTAAATAAGGAAAAGGAATTGGAATTTTTCTAGTCTTAGAAAATGTTAAACAAATTGGTTTTAGTCTATTGTAATTATTTTAGTCAAGTCGAATGGTAGTGGGAGCATATTGCTCCCTTACTAGGTATTGTTCATACCCATTTCCCACGACTATATTAGTATATTTGCCAACAAGTATAAAGAGAAAAATATCAACTTTCGACCTGGCATTTTATTAATATTTACTCTTTCTCTCCTAGATAAATAAAGCCTTCTATTTCAAGATAAAATCAAGAAATAATATTTCCTTATATTCAATTCCGTAACGGTTTTAACCAGAGGTAACTATCCATTATCCATTATCCATTATCCATTAATCAACTAACCACCAATTTTCAACAAAGAACCTACAACTTGAGGAATATTTTCTAATTCCATTGCTGCCATTGCTGCTGTCGGTTCATAACCACAATGAACCATACAATCAGCACATTTAGGATTTCCACTTTTATAACCATAATTATTCCAATTAGTTTTCTCTAAAAGCTCTTTAAAAGTAGAATAATATCCTTCATTCATTAAATAACAAGGTTTTTGCCAACCAAGCACACTATAACTAGGACTACCCCAGGGAGTACAATCATAATCTTTTTCTCCCATTAAAAAATCTAAAAATAAAGGATTATGATTAAAATTCCAACTCTTTTTACCAGCTTTAAAAGGGGCAAGAATTTCTCGGAATAATAACCGTGTTTGTTGTCGCTTCAGAAAATGTTCCTGGTCTGGTGCCCACTCATAACTATAACCAGGAGAAATCATCATTCCATCAATATTTAAACTTTCCAAAAAATCAAAAAATTCCTGCATTTGTTTTGGGTCTGCTCCCTCAAATACAGTAGTATTAGTAGTAACTCGAAACCCTCTAGCTTTAGCAGTACGAATTGCTTGAACTGCTATTTCAAACACTCCTTGTTTATCTACACATTTATCGTGAGTTGCTTGTAAACCATCAAGATGAATACTAAAAGTTAAATAAGGAGAAGGTCTAAATTTATCAAGACTCTTTTCTAGTAATAAACCATTAGTACATAAATAAACAAACTTTTTCCGTTCAACTAACCCTTCTACAATTTCATCAATTTGTGGATGTAATAAAGGTTCTCCACCAGGAATAGAAACAACAGGAGCGCCACATTCCTCCGCAGCAGCAAAACATTCTTGAGGCGTTAAATTTTGCTTGAGTATTTCTTTCGGATGCTGAATTTTCCCACAACCAGGACAAGCTAAATTACATCTAAATAAAGGTTCTAGCATTAAAACTAAAGGGAAACGTTTACGCCCTTTGAGACGTTGAGTCAAAAGATATTTTCCCACTTCTAAAGCTTGTTGAAGTTGAATTGCCATGAATAACCTCTGATTAAATTAATATGTTTATTCTTACACAATTTTCATTTTATGTCTTATATAAAATTCAGATGAAGTTTAATCAAATCAAAGTTTACTCACAATTTTTATATATTCTAATCAGCATATAAAATATTGAAAGAAAATAGTAAAAAACTATAAATTATCAGATATTTTTTGTAAAGGAAAGATAAAAATGAGATAGGGAGTAAGTCCGAAGAAATCAACACAAATATTTCTCACTTACAAATCTAGGAATATATTTACTTCATATCTATCTACTGGATTTCAATTCTTGGAAATCTTACCAATTTGGGATTTTAGTAACTATTTGTTCTCTTACAGTGCTTTTCAGATTGGTCAACCACATTGCCATGACCAAAACCAGGTAGGGACGTTGCATGCAACGTCCCTACTGTAGTCTACTGAAATGAAAAGCGCTGTAATACTTATTTGATAAACCGTCTTTAAATTTAGATTATTTTAGAGTAACAAAAATCCGGGTTTCCAATTTTAGTTGATATAGAACCCATTTGATATCTTTGCAAAAGTGAGGATTAGGAGACAGGAGACAGGAGACAGGAGACAGGAGGCGCGGAGTTAGGACTCAGGAGTCAGAATTTGCAGAAATAGAATAGGGAAAAAAGTATAAAAATAGCCCCTGACTCCCCAGACTCCCCTGACTCCCCACACTCCCCACACTCCCAATCATAGATCCAAAATGGCTTCTATAAACCCGGTTTGTGTTTTGATCGGCAAATGTTTTTCAAAATTATAGCTAGTTAACAAATGCTACTTCGGGTAAAGCATCATCATGTTCTACCCGGAAAACATTAGCACTAAGGTTAGCTACAATTTGTTTTCCTTGTTGTGTCAAATTTAGATAAAAAACCGCATCTTTAACATAGCGATAAATTACATTCCAATAAAACTTAGGATAACCCTGACGTAAATCTCCTGGATGATTATATCCTAATATTTTATTTTGTCCTGTCTCTTCAAATTCATAAAATAGGGCGCTAATTTTTTGTAAATAACGGGGGTCACTCAACTGACCAATTAAATCTGCAGCCCTAACTAAACCAGGATAATTTACTGTATTCTGATGATCCTCATCTGCGGGTACTGGAAAACGAGTTAATTCTATGTTAACCTTAATAGTCTCTGCGTCAATTAACTTATGACCACCAAAGCGTTCTTCAATAAATAATTTGCCTCGGTCAACATGATAGGGAGTTAGACTAGCACCTGTAGCGCCTCTTGGTAGAGATACTTTTGTATCATCTATCCCTGTAGCATAGGAGCTTAAATCTACTCGATCTTCTCGACAGACACCTTTAACATATCCAATATCGTGACAAAGTAAGGAAATATGGTAGTGTAGCCAATCTTCACAAGATACCCCACCCTCACGGATATGCTTTCCTCGTAAAATTTCTTGTCCTACTAAAGTTACGAGAATAGTATGTTCTACATTGTGATATACGGCATCGCTATTAGCAATATTTTCTAATGCCATTCCTGCTGCCCAGGCAATAATATCAGCATAATCTGATTTATATCCACCATAAGTATGACGATAGCCTTTGATTAACCTTTCTATAAAAGTATCAATCAGAAGTTTAGTGGAGTTAAACATCTACAGTCTCCTAATTTTAATTTAGTATTTAATAGTGAACTGATACTTAATTTTATTGACTACGATATTCAGCATTCAGCTATTAGCATTCAGGTAGCCTCTTGCAGAGGAACTACGTTATCAGCTTTTATTTGAATCAAGCAAAGACTAAGGTTAGATGACAGAAATATTTCATTTCCTGCCGAATACTACGCAAACATAACTTTTAATTCTCCTTGACTACTAATTTCTGATTCCAAGATTATGACTTAATAACTCATAGCTGTTAACGCAGTTTTTCCGCAGGAAGATAGCTGACGGTTGAATAGTTTACCTACTGGACCGTTTCATCTTAAATAGTGCGTTAGAATTGTCATTGCGAACGATAGTGAAGTAATCTCTAACCAATTTCCTATTGCATCATTTTAGTTGAAACAATCCACTACTGGACTGACACAGCTAAAATAGTGCGTTAGATTTTGGGGCGGGTTTATTTAATCAAATGTGAAAACTCATTAATTTAAGGGGGGAACCCGCCCCTACTATTACAACATTTTAGGCGTGTCGGTCCACTAGGTGTCTTTTTCTCCCTACCCTTCCCACACTTCCCACCCTCCCCACACTCCCTATCTAACGAAACATTTAAGATGAAAAATCCACTAGGTGTCTTTTTCTCCCCACACTTCCCACACTTCCCACCCTCCCCACACTCCCCATTTAAGATTAAACAATCCAATAGGACTATAATTTTTCCTAATTTTAAGATGCGCCATAACCCACCAAATAGCAGATATTCCGCTTAAGATTTACTTGATAAATGCTTTCTCAGAATCAAGTATTTAACGATATACACAGGTTTAATTCCCTAATTTATTTATTATCTGAATTCTTGAAAAAAGTTGTATATTTGATTTGACCATTATAAATCAAGATTGATGATTATCATAATTAGTTAAATAATATTTAAGCAATAAAATTAATTATCTGTAGCTTATTTAAAATAATAGGATTAACTATTGAAAAACTTGATATTTAAAATTCAAAATCATCAAAAAGAACTATCTAAAAAATTGAGAATACATTGATAGACTATCATAAAAACAGCTACAATTATTGATATACATTTAATACTAAATAAACTAAGAGAATATCTTAGATGATTTAATTTCAAGTTGTCTGTGATGGAAATATATTCTTATTCGTGACAAGAAAATTATTGGGATGTGACCCCAATCACAAAACAACTTATCATACCTATATTTATACTTAACCAATTGAGACAATCCCATGACAAACCACAAAGATAAGTTTCCCCAAAAAATTTTTGCACCCAATCAAGAGGATAGTATATTTGCAAAGCTTCCTCAAGAAGTTAAACAATGGGCAGCTAGCTTGCCTTGGGATCAACGTCGTTATGTTTTATCCTTCTCGTATATTTTATGTGCTTCTTCCCCTGAGAAACAAGCTGAATTTTTAGATGACTATATAGCAGATGGTTTGGCAGTAAAAATGCTCCAAGATATAGATACAATTAATAGAGTAAATAAATATTTGAAACGATTTCGTCTGGAAAAACAAATCAACGAATATCTGTTAAGAAACTATATTAGACAATATTACATTCATTATGCTCAAAAATTACACAGTCAAAATAAACAGTATTTAGAATCTGCATTAAAATTAGTCATTAATACAGAAGAAAGGAACCAAATTTTCAACTATATCTTAGGATTTGAGTTGCTAAAAATCATCTTTACAATGAGTTGGCTACAACATGAGAAATTAGCTCGTCTACAGACAAATCAAGAAAATTTTATTACAACATATATCAAACCTATTCAGTATGCCCATAAAATAAATGGCATTATTGTACCTAAAGATAAAAGTATATTTTTCGCCAAAAGAGATTATTATGTGCAAATACCTGAGATATCTCCTACAAAATTAGTAGAGTTAGTAATGGCGACTTTTTCTACAGATGAAGTAACTAAATGTGGTTTTACCCTCACTCGCCATACTCAATCTTTAAGATTTGACTTTGATTATATATTTCAAGAGCAAGAACAAGATGGTATTTTTACTCTGGAAATTGAGTCTATGATTAATTAATCTCAAATATTTATCAAATTATTAAATTGCCTTTTTGGGAGGATAAATACATTCAATAATCAGAGGTTTATTTTTCCCTAAATACTTGCAAATAATCAGATAGCAATCCTAAATAGGCTGCAACAAATTAAAAAGTAAATAAAAAAACTAAAACTCTTACCCAATTATTAATTATTAATAATTAAATAATTCGCGCCTTGAAGCCTCCCCTTGGATAGGGGAAAAAAGAAATGATATTTCCCGATATTCAATTCCGTAACGGTTAAAACCATCTTGTAATTATCAATTATCAATTATCCATTATCCATTATCAATTAATGAACTGTTCCCTAAAAGCAGTAAGATTTTTATCCACGAACAAAATAGGATTGCTATAGTAAAATTTACAGACTTATAATAACTATAATTATGCCGAAACTCATCAAGTGAAAATCTATTAAATGATACTATTAATAAATATAAAGAAACTAAATTCAGGAGCCTGTCGTGCTGCTATCAAAAGGATTTGAAGTAGAAATGTACACTGGCACACCCCAAGGTGATATTGTTGGCCTAGCACAACAAATAGTGGCCAACGTAGAAGGGTTTGTGAGGGAGCCAGATAGTAGAAATGTAGAATACACTACTGCACCCTTGTGTAACTATGACCGACTTTTATGTGCCCTAGTCAAACCAAGACAGAAACTACGAAGTTATTTAAACACTCTTGGAGATTATACAATCATTCCAGGAAGCACCCTATCTCTAGGTGATAGTAGTCTTTTTAATCGTTCCGATCCAAACAACCCCTATCATACATATATTGAACAAACTTATGGTCCAACAGTTGTTACAACCAGTATTCATATAAATGTTGGTATTAGTGACCCTAAATTACTAATGAAAGCCATTCGCTTAATTCGGATGGAAGCTCCTTTATATTTAGCTCTTAGTGCTTCTTCTCCTTTTTTAGATGGTCAAAAGACAGGGTTTCACTCTACTCGTTGGGCAACCTTCCCGAAAACACCCAGTTATGTCCCGTTGTTTGAAAGTCATAATCATTTGATCAAATGGACTGAAGAACAAATTGCTAAAGGTATGATGCAAAATGTCCGCCATCTCTGGTGTTCTGTTAGGCCGAATGGCGATCGCCGTCCTTATAATCTTAATCGCTTAGAATTAAGAATTTGCGACTTTGTAGATAATCCAATTATGCAGTTAGCTTTGGTGGCCTTATTAGAAGCTCGTCTATGGCAATTATTTGATAACCCTAGTCTTGATCCATTAGAAACAAGTAATTTACCAGGGACTAATCTTGCCGAAGATTTAGTGAATTTAGCAGATAATAATGAAATTGCAGTAGCTCATCATAGTCTTGAAGCTAAACTCTCTCATTGGCAAGATGGTAGAACTATTTTAGCCAAAAATTGGATTGAGGAAATTTATCAAGAGGTTTTACCCTATGCTAAACAACATGGTTTTAGTTGCTTCCTTTCCCCTATTAAAAAAATTCTGCGTGAAGGTAATACTGCACAAAAATGGTTAAAACAAGATCAAAATGGTCTTGACAGCAGAAATATAATTAAATCAGCCATTTTAGAGATGAGGCAACAAGAATCAGAATTAGAAGATAAATTGTGTCAATCAATGGTTGCTTAATCTGAAGTTGGATGAATATGGATTTTTCACTGGAAAGCAAGATATAACCTTACCTTGTACTAAGATTTTTCAGCGAAATTTTTATCTATCTTTAAAATTCCCTTCTTTTCCAAGTCGTCAATATGTCAATTAAACTTCTTGACTAAATCTAATTTTATGAATATTAAAGATATTTCATTAATTTAATGCCTCAAATTGTCTTAGTATATCCACAAATTCCTCCAAACACAGGTAATGTAGCTCGTACTTGTGCTGCTACTGGTACAGAATTACATTTAGTTGGGCCATTAGGCTTTGAAATAAGCGATCGCTATTTAAAACGGGCTGGTTTAGATTATTGGCCTTATGTTAAATTCTCCTATCACAATACTCTCGAAGAATTTAAAACTTATCACCAACAACGAAGCGGTAGACTACTTGGGTTTAGTAAAAGAGGAAAGTCTAATTACACCAACTTTCAATACAACGAAAATGATTGGCTATTATTTGGCTCTGAAACCAATGGACTACCACAAGATGTCTTGGACTATTGCACAGCAACTATCTACATACCAATGGCACACCCAAAAGTCCGGAGTCTCAATCTCTCTGTTAGTGCTGCTCTAGGTTTATTTGAAGCTAGACGACAACTGGGCTATCTGACTTAAAACAAATTATTTTTATCTTTAATAAATCAGGACTTACGCAAAACGTGAAAATATACACGACCTGTAGGGGCAATTGGCCAATCGCCCCTACTAGATATGGTGGCTCTGCGTAAGTCCTAATAAATATAAGTTATAAGTTTTAATTTTTCTAATTTACAGCCCCTCAGATTAAGTAAGGTTTGGTGAAAATTTCTTTTTTAAACAGTAGGGGAGTAGGGAGTAGGGAGTAGGGAGTAGGGAGTAGGGACTTTGCATGCAACGTCCTTACAGGAGTAATTTTTTGGCTCAACTATGCGCCCAAAATCCGCTCCTTTTTGAGCATAAGGAGCTGAAAAATAGGTACTTTTTCCAGATATACAAAGGTTAAAACCTTTACCTATCAATAGTTTTATATTTAATCAGCCTGCCCTAAGTAAACCCTCCCTAATAGATAGTGTCAAGAACAGACGCGGAGACACGGAGAAGGGGAGACGCGGAGACACCGATCTGGTGGGCGCTTGAACCGCCCACCAATCGGGAGCCATTAAATCATAGATTTTGATGGGGGACTCAGACCCTTGGGGCTGACCTCCCCGGACGCTCCGGTGTTCCAACCGGAGCTATCCGCGTCCCCGTGTCCCCCTGTCTCCGCGTCATCTGGTTGAGCTGTGTCTGTCCAGTAGTTTGTTTAGCTCAAGTGAGGCTTTGACTATGACTAAAAAAATATAGCGCTACGCATTAAGGTGTTTGACATTTCTAAATCCTAAAACCCTTTATTCGTCTACTATTCCCTATTCCCTATTCCCTATTCCCGCTTCGCGTAGTGCTATAGCTTTGACCTTTAACCCCAAAATATTTTTACCAAACTTTTAAGTTCTGCCGTGGAGCAATTTTTTCTATCTATCAAAATTTTTCAGAGGTTGAATACTCTTGATGTTGCCAAAATTTCAGTAAAAATCAAACTTTTAGACATTTTTTTGTACTAGCAGAGTAGCTGTTGCCTAATTCTCCAGGTATTTCCTCGACACCCCTACTCATAACTGTTATATAACCTCAAATCTACATAATATATAGGAAATTTATATCAATCTTATCCTAAATAAAATATAGAATTTACTTTATAAAAAAATGTTATCTAACATTTAGTCCTGAAATTATCCTCTGAATCTAGAGGGTATTTAGTACAGGACTAAAATAAAAATAAAAAAAATAACTCGATTAATTGTTGACCAATAGAAAACAGGCCAATAAATAACCTAGTGGACCGACACTGCTAAAACTGTGCATTAGGGAGTAGGGGAGTAGGGGAGTGGGGGAGTAAGGGAGTAGGGGAGAAAGACTGTTGTTGGGTTTTTCCGTTGGAAATGTTCCGCAAACGTCCCATGCTCCGCAATGAATCGCGCAAACAACCCAACCTACGCTTATTGCACCATTTTAGGTGTGTCACCGTACTAGGAATCAATAATTATATCTATTGTGTTACTTATTGATTTAATTGGCTGGTTAAAAGTTAATTATTTTTATTGATTTTGGTCATTGGATCAAAATTCAGTTAGAATTATCCTTGCTTTTTTGATTAAAGCAAGATAACCTAGCGTAAGCTTAATGATTGTCAGTGATCCCGATCTCTTAACTTAAGTGAGCTAGGTCATTGATAAAAAAGGTTAAGGACATTTAAACGCTTTTTAAATAGGAGGTCGTTCTTTGAAACGAACATTTCCGAATAAGGGTAAGTCAGTTGCTAACTCTAAATTTCAGACAAAGGCAACTACTGAAAATTTTAAACAAACCAATGTAGGCTCTAGCAAAGGTTATTCTTCTGCGGCCATGATTGGACTCGCTGCCATTTCAACGACAATGGGTACATCAAGTATCCTATTCTCTGGAGAAGGTGATCGGGCAGTAGCAGCCGAAAGAATTCCAGAAATAAATGTTACTGGTGTTAATCGGCCCAAAGGTTCACTACTAGAAAAGTTGACCCAACCCTATGTGGACACTCAAGTAATTAATAATTCTGGAGTAGGGGTAAATAAATCTGAAACGGTTCTGCCTTCTGAACAAAAACTATCAGGTCAATCCTTTTTTCCTGTAGAACTAAGAAAGGAAAAACTGAATCAACAAAAAACCAATAACTTGCCTCCTTTAGGTTCAATAGGGAAAGTGCAAGCCAATCAAACTATTAGTAGTAATGGCCAAGTTGAGCTTGAGCAGTTAAAAACAAAAATTAACACTGCTGAAAAACAAAAAAACCGCCCGACTAAAAGTTCGGTGGAGTGGAGGTCTGAGGAGTCTGTTTCTGAGTCGGGAGAAAAGCCTTTTAATTCATCAAAAAGGAAATCCCTAGAAGATATTTACCAGAAACCAAAAAATTTAGTTGTTGCAGAACCACAGCTAGAAATACCCAACTCTCAAGTAGATAATAGTAGTTCTACTGCGAGAGAAGTAAGTAATGCTCAAACAGATATTTCTCAAAAATCATTAAATACTGATGCCACAAAAGTAGAAGGTGCAGTAGTTATTGATTCAAAGATGACATCTACACCAGTTTCATTGGTGTATAAAGTCCGTGTTGGAGATACACTTAGTTTAATTGCTCAACAGCACAATGTATCTGTTGAGCAATTAACTGAAATTAACCAAATCAAAAATCCAAATGTAATTGCAGCCTCCAAATTACTGAAGATTCCTCAACAACCATTTTCTCAATCATTGACTCTGGCCAGTTCTTCCAGAGACTATGACCCTAACCTACAATTAAATACTTCTGGAAAACAGGAAGTTAGTCAACCTCTAAAAGCTACAAAGAACGAAGTTGATTTTCCAGAAGCCAAGCTACCTAATATAGAATCTGATTATTTATCATACAGTACATCGGTTACTAACAGTAAAGTTTCAACAAATAGCCGTTTGCAACTTGTTTCTTGGCCTCAAGATGCAGACTATCAAAAAAATCAACAATCCAAAGAACTTATAAGTTCCAAAGATTCATTTGCTAAAAATAGTAATAAAACTCCTTTAGTAAATGGTAAAGTATGGCCTAATGACTTAGAATCCGGTGAGTCTCAGGGAAATTATTCAGTAGATGTAGAAAATAAAATAAATCATAGTAATAACCCAACTGTTCCACAATTACCAGTGAACAGATATAGTCAAGATAGTGAATCACTACGAATAAATCAAAATCAGACTAATGACCAAAACAAAGAAGAGAATCCTTATGCAAACCGTTTAAGGTCAGAAATTAGTCGGCTGAGACAAGAATATAATGCTCAAAAAGATTTGGAAAAATCTCAGACCAATAATTCAGAATCAATAGTAATTCCAGTACCTGAACCAGGGTCTTCAGAGAATAACCTATCTAGTCTACCTGTTAATCCTCAAATTCCTACAGATAACAGAAATAATAATAGTCCGTACTTACAGCCAACTTATCAGGCAGAAATTAGTAGTCCTCAAACTAGGCAATGGTCTGAGAATATAACTAATAGACCTGAAATTAGAAACCCTGCTACAGTTGTCAAAGAATTGCCTTTAGAGGGTCAAGTTAATTCATCTAACCAACTGTCCATAATGGCAACAGCACCCATCAGAGGTAATGCTGATGAGATTCTCAATAATCCTTCAATTGGAAAAATGGTTTCTCCAGATTTACCACCTTTAGGCCAAGCTGACACCTATTTACCTGGTGGTTCAATGCAATTTACAGGTTATACCTGGCCGGCAAAAGGAATTTTCACATCAGGTTATGGCTGGCGATGGGGTAGAATGCACAGAGGAATTGATATAGCTGCGCCTACTGGGACACCCATTGTGGCAGCAGCTCCTGGCGTTGTCACTTATGCTGATTGGAATAGCGGTGGTTATGGTAATCTTGTAGAAATTAAGCATCCTAACGGTGGCTTAACTATCTATGCTCACAATAGTCAAATTCTCGTCAGAAAAGGTCAAAAAGTAGCTCAAGGTGAGTTAATTGCGAAAATGGGCAGCACAGGCCGTAGTACCGGGCCACACTTACACTTTGAAATCCATCCGAAAGGGAATGGAGCAGTTGATCCAATGGCTTACCTACCTTCTGGCATGGGTTATAATTAGATATTTAATAATTCCTATTCCCATCAGTAGGAATAGGAATTAAGATATAAGCAAAGTTTAGCCATAAGTAAGTTTAATTTAGTTGATCGGAAAAAAAAATCATTTAAGTATTGACTAAACTGTAATAAGCTATGCTATTATTAATAATGGCTAAAAAAATAAACGGTTAGGCTCAGTAGCTCAGAGGTTAGAGCAGGGGACTCATAAGCCCAAGGTCGCAGGTTCAAATCCCGCCTGAGCCATATTATATTAATTAATAATTATCTATGTCTGAAAATCAGAATTTGATAGTTTAAAATCAAGTTTATTTGAGGCTAAAAGCCGATATTATTAATATCTCACAGATTTTCAGGATGGGATAGATTTCAAAAAAAGATTTTGTCTCCTTTCAATCAAAAAAATTAAAATACAAATATAGAAATAATATAGGGTTTCTCAAGTTACTTAGTTACGGAAAAATTAACGTATAAATAAAGCGTCTCCATTAATTGAGAAAAAAGAAAAAAAATTCTTTGTAGCCAATGTTCTTATTATAAAGAGGGTAAAATTGAGCATTCAGATACCCTCCTTTACTTGGGAATGCTGCGCACACGGAGGAACTACATTAGGGTTTGCTGATTAAATCTAAAAGTCTTTATCTATAAAGGTTATGGTCTTTTTTCATCCAGAAAAAGTGCAACAATTCCTGCTAAAAATACCAAAAATTAAGGATTTTAGGCAGACCAAGGGTAGAAAAATCTCCGAACAATTATGTCTCTGATGTTCTCTGTCTCCCCACCCTCTCCACCCTCCCCATACTTCCCACACATCCCTACATTCCGCTTTTGTCAGCAAACCCTAATTAACATTAACTGGCTAAGTAGAGCGTGGTAAATTTTGTGCGTTCTGTATCAAATTCTAAATTAGCTAAAAAGTCATTTATATTAGTTGCTTGAGGTGTTTTATGCTTAAATCCTACATTACGCACGACAAAATGTAGTATCAACAATAGGAGACAGGAGACAATTATAGTGGTCAAGAGGAGTAAGTAATTGAGTATTGATGCTTAATATTTCCCGCTCGTCTGACTCCTGAGAAAGGTCAAATGTAGGATATATATAGTATAAATACCTACCAACCCACCGTTTTTTTTGTACTACTTTCAATGTTACAACTTGACGTGCGGAATGTGGGTTAAATATGCAACGTCTTTTTTTTAGATTGATCTACTTAATAAGCTCAGAAATAATTTATTTGACCTATATGAATTACTTGATAACTCAAGTGTCACCCAAATATATGATTACTTTTGGTAATTGGCATTAGATAGTAATATTGAAACACTGAAATCCTTAATTAAGTAAAGTTTAAAGCATATATGAAAACCTTAACTATCCATAGCAAATGTTTTTAATGCCTTGAAAAAAAAGCTGGCTGTTAATAGCTCCATCTTTACTAAACTAAATAAGAGGTAATTATTAATTGTTAATTATTGAAAGTTGTTTTTATGTTTTTCATTCCCTATTTACCGAATTATTCCTCCCTACTCCCTATTCCCTAAAACAAACAAATTTTGTACAGAAACGCTTTTTGGTAATTGCTATAGTGATTTTAATCAGTCTTGAGTAATGACTAAACAATCATTATTAACTTTAGAGAGCATATCGGAAAAAGCTGGCATTAGATATTCGCCATTTCTATCAACAATTCTTCTTAAAGTATAACCACCACCAGGATAAGAGCCAAACAAGACATTTCTTCTGTACCAAATATCTCCATTTGGAGTATTATCATCTCTTTCTATTAAAAACTTGAGCAAAAACTTTGGTATCCGAAATCCTAATAAGATGGGTATAATATCAGCACGTTTTAAGTTTTCATCATCAAAATGAAACTCATAAGTTATACGAAAAAGTTTAATAGAATAAATTAAAAAAATTCCTGGAATTGAATCGTGAAATGTCCACTGGATGGGAGCAAAAACTCGAAGTGACAAGGTTAAATTTTCAGAGTCCCATTCTGAATTATACATATTTATACAATCATCAGGAAGAGAGTTTCCGTCCATAAAAAATACTCCCTGTAGAACTTCCGGTAAATCCTTGGGGTCTTGTCCAGTCATCCAGGTTGCAATATTGCTAAGTTGCTGCTTTTGAATCATTTTTGCTTAGTTATCAAAAAATATTTGTAAAAATTATACCGATTGTACTTGTGAATTCTTGAAAAAGATTTAAACAGTTGAAAATTATAAACAGCAACTTTTTTAGGAGAAGATTAAATTGTCCAGGATAGACTTTTAAAGCACTTTTCGCTCTTGATGAACCACATTGCCATAAGCAAAACCTTGTAGGGACGTTCCATGGAACGTCCCTACAGTGGTCTACTGAAATGAAAACCGCTGTCAAGAAAAAAATATGCACTTGAATCAGAAAGTAAGTCGGCGGGGAAATTGATAACTATATAAGTAACGGTAATATCAAATCCGCTTGAATAGTTATATCATGTCCGGATAAGAGCGTGATCAAAAAAACTTTCTCCTTTTTATACTTTATTTTTGGCTCTTCCCTCCTGACTCCTGACTCCTGATTCCTGACTCATCCCTTCTTATTTATAACTATTCAACCGGACATAATATTACAGCAGATTTCGGTCAAATGAGGTACAAGGTAAACGGTGAAAATATTGTATTGCTGGCATCTTGGCCGCTTCGGGGTGTACCTTATAACTTTGGAAACTGCTGTATCTATATAGTAGGGAGTGTGGGTAGAAAGATTGAATACTAAAGTATAGCTATCAAAATATACTATAGAACCGGATTTTATGTATAGTAGTTTAACTTAAAAATGAGACATTTTTTTCCCTGAAACTACCTTATAGCAAGAAAGCTTTCTCTCAGTCTAAAGTTAAATGACTATAAAATCTATAAAATGCCTTGAAAATAAATTATTTCACAATTTTTACAAAATTATAGATACATCGGTTTGATCATGCCGAGTTACTCAGGTTTTCAGGTTTAACCCAAATCACATAGTATAATTGAAATATTCAGAAATAAATGTTTTGATTAGGCTAAATACTTCGCCAATATTACCTTTGTTGATGGAGAGATTAGTCATTAAAACTCAAACCTATCAAAATTCTTGAATTGAGGGCAGCTCATGGTAAAGAATTTATCAAGTCATTTGAAGGAGAATTAAATCATGACAGACGAATGCCTGCGCGTAGGCCAGGAGGCACCAGATTTCACTGCTACAGCCGTGGTGGATCAGGAATTTGAGACAATTCAACTGTCTGATTATCGTGGTAAGTATGTAGTTTTATTCTTCTACCCCCTGGATTTCACGTTTGTTTGTCCAACAGAAATTACGGCCTTTAGCGATCGCTATAAAGAATTTGAGTCACTAAACACGGAAATATTAGGAATTTCAGTGGACAGTGAATTTTCACATCTAGCTTGGATTCAAACAGATCGTAAGTCTGGTGGTATTGGAGATATTAACTATCCTTTATTATCTGATATTAAAAAAGAAATTAGCATAGCCTACAATGTTTTAGACCCAGAGAGTGGTATTGCTCTGCGGGGTTTATTTATTATTGATAGAGAAGGTACTATCCAGTATTTAACGATTAATAATCTTGCTTTTGGTCGTAATTTGGATGAAACATTACGAACTTTACAAGCTATTCAGTATGTACAAGCTCATCCAGATGAAGTTTGTCCCGCAGGTTGGAAACCAGGAGATAAAACTCTGAATCCCGATCCAATCAAGTCTAAGGAATTCTTTGCCGCCGTTGAATAAATTTTTTATGGCTAGTTTACCCAGTACATGAGAATTATTTAGGTAAAATATACACTCCAACACTCTGACTCAGATTGTTATTCTCAATGTGTTGGAGTAGTAAAATTAGAGATTGAATGTATCAGAAAATATAAAAAGGAGATAGGGAACACTTAACTGGGAATAGGTATGGATATCCGAAGAAATACAAGGGCAAATATTTGTCGCTGAAAAATCTAGGAATATATGTACTGAATACTTCTCTATCTACCAAAGTTCAATCCCTTGAAGTATTACCGCTTTTAGATTTTAGTCACTTCTATGCTCTCTTAATAATTATTTGACAAACAGTCTCTTATAGTTATATTTGAATCAATTAAATTGTTTACTTCTGAGTTTTAATTAATTTTGATAATGCTAACTTCTTATGATTTTAGAGGTTTACTAAACCAACGTTTTTTTCAAAATTTTTTACCTATTCCAGCTATTAATAGTTTGGAGCATGGAAAAAAAACCCCAGATTTTGAGTTGCCAGATATTAAAAATGAGAAATTAGTTAGATTATCAAACTCTTGGGGAGTAACTCCTGTAATACTTATTTTGACTCGTATATTTACTGCCAAGCAGTATTGTCCATTTTGCTTTCCTCATATCTTGGCTGTAAACAACAATTATGAAAAGTTTTTAGACCGGGGGGTAGAAGTATTAATGATTACCAGTACAGATGAAGAGCAAAGTAAGATTGTTGTCAGTGATTTAGGTTTAAAAATGCCCTTACTTAGCGATTCTAGCTGTCAAGTATTTAAAAATTACAAAGTTGGTCAAGCTTTAGGCGCTCCTTTACCTGGTCAGTTTGTACTAGATAAACAAGGAAAGCTTTGTTATCAACATTTGTTTTCTTTCCTAGATCATAATGCTAGGGTTGAATATCTTTTAGAACTTTTGGATAATCATAATATATAGCAATCCATTTGGGAACTATAAAATTAGCTGGAGAGATCGGGGGACGGGGAGATGGGGATATGGGGAGATTGGGGCTATTTTTATACTTTTTTCCCTATTCTATTTCACCGAAATTCTGACTCCTGATTCCTAACTCCTGATT
>JBFRWR010000298.1:0-3157 GCA_051439685.1 Trichodesmium sp. | reverse complement strand
TGTTGATAATTCTATAATTTTCAGTATTCAATCTCCCCTACTCCCCTACTCCCCTACTCCCCTACTCCCCTACTCCCCTACTCCCGACTATACAATAACTATTCAACCGGATTTGATATTAGGTCTTCTATGACAACACTGCCGTGGTTCTTGGCTAAATGTGTTGTCAATTTATGAAGTCCATCTTTACGGATGTTTCGCTACGCGACATGAAAAGCTACTCGCCTATGTAGCCTAGCTATCTTCAGTTGTGCTTTTTGCCAGTTAGCTGAACCAACCTTTTTATTGCGGTTAAGGTATTGTAACTTAGAGAGCTTGCTCATCAATTTCTTGTAAGATTTAGCACCAGGGAAAACAACTCCTGTGCTTAAAGTTGCTAAGGTTTTTACACCTAAATCAACACCTACAACTTCAGTAGTTTTTGGAGTTTGTAACACTAAAGCCCTATAGTTTTTTTTGGCAATTTATTTATGATTAGCCTGCTTAATACATATTTTTTTTAGGCGGTAATCTTCAGGCATCATAATTGTTTTTTAAGTAAAATCATCAATAGGAAATATCAATTTTGATTCAAATTCAGTATAATTACTAATCACTTTAATATTAAAAGTAAGCAATTTATCATATATTTTTATTATCTTCCCGATTAATAACTATTTATATGTATCTAGGGGTAGATACAAATAATTAAATATCAACGAGGGCAAGATGCTAAATTCCCAGAGTAAAAATCACCTTCAAGCAACATCTTTAGTCTTTATAGATTCTCATCTAGATAACTACCAATTTCTGGCTCAAGGAATAATTAATGACATTGAAGTAATTATTCTTAACCCTACAGAAAACGGCGTAGATAAAATTACTGAGACTTTACAAAAAAAAGTTACTAGCCAAACAAAAATAGAAGCAATTCACATATTTTCTCATGGTAGTCCCGGCAACTTACAACTAGGTAATACCTTTCTCAATTTAGATACCTTAAAAACTCAAGAAAAACTAATAAAAAACTGGAAAACAGCACTAACTGAAACAGCTAATATTTTACTTTATGGTTGTAATGTAGCAGCTAATTTGGGGATAGAATTTGTCAATAAACTCAGCCAAATATTAGAAGTAAATATTGCAGCATCAATAGACTTAACAGGAAGTAAACTTCTGGGGGGAAACTGGAACTTAGAATTTACAACAGGAGAAATTGTTGCTAAAAATCCATTAAAACCAGAAATAATGGCAGCTTATAATGGTACATTAGCAACTCTGACAGTCACTAATAATAATGATAGTGGAACAGGTTCCTTAAGAGAAGCGATCGCCACAGCTCAATCAGGAGATACAATTGAATTTGACCCCAGTGTAGCCAATCAAACTATTACCCTAACTTCTGGTCAATTAGAAATAGATAAAGACCTAATTATCGATGGAGTAAATGCTCCTAATTTAATCATTAGTGGTAACAACACATCTAGAATTATAGACTTAAAATTAACTCCCATTTTAGAAAAAACAACATTAACTATCAAGAATTTAACTATTGCTAATGGGAAAACTTCAGAAATAGCAAAAGCAGGTGCTGGTGCTGGTATTCGCACAGAAAACTATTCAGAATTAATTGTTGAGAATAGTACATTTCTGAACAACTATGCTAGTGGTAGAGGTGGTGGTGCAATTTACAGTGGTTATCGTAGTAAGACAACTATAATTAACAGTAAATTTGACAATAATGATAGTAGTCAAGCTCTTAATGAATCTAGTGAATTAAGCGAAAGTGGTGGTGGAGCTATTTTAAATTGGAGTGAAAGTGACTTAACAATTCAAGGTAGTGAATTTATTAATAACAAAGGTATAAATGGAGGAGCAATCAATAATCTTTTAAGTAGTTTGACAATTGAAGATTCTACTTTTAAGAATAATGATTCCACAATAAACGCATCTACTAATCACGGTTATGGTGGAGCAATTTATACTGATGGTGCTTCATCGGGGACAATTAGAATTAGTAATAGTTTGATTGAAGGAAATAAAGGTGCTGGACAAGGAGGTGGTTTATTTCTATTTTCATATAATACGGATCAAGTAATTGTTGAAAATAGCACTATTATTGATAACCATGTCATAGAGAATGCCCAAGGATTTGCTAATGGAGGAGGACTGAGAACAGGAATTGGAAATGTAGACATCACTAACACCACATTTGCTAATAATTTAGCTTTACGTCAAGGAGGTGGTTTATGGATGGGAGGAGATGCAACAAATACCATAACTAATAGTACCTTTTCTGGCAATAATGCTTTGAATGTTCAGCTAAATGCCGATCATAATCCCATCGTTGATAGTGATGGTAACTATGTCTTAAATGGAGAATCACAGGGATTAGGAGGAGCAATGACTCTTTCTGGGAATACCACTATCAATAATTCGACTTTTGCGAATAATTATGCCGGGGGTTATGGTGGAGTATTTTGGGGTGGTACATCTGCCACAGTTGCTAATTCAATTTTTGATAATAATACCAGTGGCAACCCTTATAATATTAATACTCAAACACATCAAGAGTTATATGATGGTGGTGGCAATATTCAATATCCTGGTTTAGCAGGCAATAATGATACAAAAATAACAGCAAATATTATTGTTGCCGATCCTCTACTCGGAGAACTACAGGAAGTCAATGGAGTATTAGTTCATCCATTATTAGAAGGAAGTCCTGCTATTGATGCTGGAGTTAATACTAATGCACCTACTACAGACCAGTTAGGTAATACTCGCCCTGTGGATGGCGATAATAATGGTAGTAGTATTACTGATATTGGTGCTGTTGAGTTTATCCCTACACCCTTTATAACAGGAGACGACTCAGATAACTCACTAAATGGTACATCAGATGATGATTCTATTGATGGCCTTGGTGGCAATGATACCCTAAAAGGTGCCGCTGGTAACGATACCATAAACGGTGGTGATGGCAATGATACTCTAGGTGGAGGTATAGGGAACGATGTACTGAATGGGAATGCAGGTAATGACTCCCTAACTGGTTGGTGGGGTAATGATATTATTGATGGAGGAGATGGTTTCGATACTCTCCAAGGTGGGGATGATGCAGACACCCTGAACGGTGGCGGTGATGCAGATACTCTCAAAGGAGGTACAGGGAATG
>JBFRWR010000297.1:0-3324 GCA_051439685.1 Trichodesmium sp. | reverse complement strand
CCGGTTCTTCCATATATTCTGTCATTTTACTTTGGAGAGTTTTTAGGTTATCTGAAGGTGACATTAATTCCACTACAAAGTCTGGGCAAATAGGAGCAAACTTTTCTTTTTCTTCTTTAGATAAAATCATCCATCTTTCTAAATTTATCCAAGAAGCATCGGGAGATTTTTTCGCTCCTGTAGAAAGAGTAAATCCTGTACTAGAACTAAAGGCTAAACCTGTACCATCCTCATCTGACCAATTCATTAACTGTTGAATAATTCTGCCATCTCTATTTCCGGTTTCTGAACCAGTAGGAGACATAATTAATAATTCTCCAAATTTATTAGTTTCTATCCGTAAATCTCGATTAATTTGACAGAACTCAAAAAACTGTTCCTCTGTCATTTTTAGACTTGGAGGCATTTGTAAAATCATCAAATCGTCAACCATAATTTTCCCTCCTCTTTACCAAACCTTGCTCATCTTTAAAACAAATCCAGGCAATATTGGTTCTCCACTTACACTCTCAGGATTTTCTAAACATTCCGCCGGAAAATTTGGGCGATAAATATAAACTTTTCTCTCTTTTCTATCAATTAACCAACCTAATTTTACTCCTGGCTCTTCCATATATTCTGTCATTTTTCTTGCCGGGTTTTCAGATTATCGGAAGGTGACATTAATTCCACTAAAAAGTCTGGGCAAATAGGAGCAAATTTTTGTTGTTCTTCTAGGGATAAACTATTCCATCTTTCTAATTTTATCCAGGAAGCATCAGGAGATTTTTCTGCCCCTGTGGAAAGAGTAAATCCTGCGCTGGAATCAAAGGCAATACCACTGCCTTCTGTTTCTGCCCAAAAATATAATTGTGCTGCTATACCAAGGCTGCGATTTCCGGTTTCTGAACCAGTGGGAGAAATAATTAATAATTCTCCAAATTTATTAGTTTCTATGCGTAAATCTCGGTTAATTTGACAAAATTCAAAAAATTGTTCTTCTGTCATTTTTAAACTTGGAGGCATTTGTAAAACAATTGGATTTTCCCACATAATTTTCCCTCCTATTTACCAAACTTTGCTCATCTTTAAAACAAATCCTGGTAATACTGGTTCTCCACTTACATTATCAGGATTTTCTAAACATTGGGTAGCTATTCCTGGGCGATAAATATAAACTTTTCTCTCTTTTCTATCTATTAACCAACCTAATTTTACTCCTGGTTCTGCCATATATTCTGCCATTTTTTCCTGGAGAGTTTTTAGGTTATCTGAAGGTGCCATTAATTCCACTACAAAATCCGGGCAAATAGGAGCAAACTTTTCTTTTTGTTCTTGGGATAAACTCTGCCCTCTTTCTAATTTTATCCAAGAAGCATCAGGAGATTTTTTCGCTCCTGTGGAAAGAGTAAATCCTGTACTTGAACTAAAGGCTAAACCTGTACCATCTTCTTCTGACCATAAACCTAATTGTACACATATATTAAATTCTCGATTTCCTGTTTCTGAACCAGTAGGAGGCATGATTAATAATTCTCCAAACTTATTAGTTTCTATGCGTAAATCTCGATTAATTTGACAGAATTCAAAAAATTGTTCTTCTGTCATTTTTAAATCTGGAAGCATTTGTAAAACAATTGGTTCTTCAAGCATATTTTCCCTCCTAAAAATAATTAAGGATTAAGAATCTAAACTAAAACTCTTAATCCTTAATTCAATTATAACTTTACTTATTAGGTTGAGGAGTCATCCGCAAATATGGCTTAACCTCCGTATAACCTTTAGGGAATTTTTCTTTCAATACTTCGGGGTCTTTGAGAGAAGGAACAATTACACAATCTTCTCCATCTTTCCAATTTACAGGAGTAGCAACTTGATAGTTATCTGTTAGTTGTAAAGAGTCAATTACTCTGAGAATTTCTTCAAAGTTACGACCTGTACTTGCTGGATAAGTAATAGAAAGACGGAGCTTTTTCTCAGGGTCGATGACAAAAACTGTACGAATTGTGAGATTATTTAAAGAGTTAGGATGAATCATATCGTAAAGGTCAGAAACCCTTTTATCCACATCTGCCAAAATAGGATAATTAACAGTTGTTTTTTGGGTTTCGTTGATATCTCCAATCCAACCTTTGTGAGATTCTGCATCATCCACACTTAGGGCAATAACTTTAACTCCACGCTTGTCAAATTCTGGTTTAAGTTTGGCAACCGTGCCTAATTCTGTTGTACAAACAGGAGTAAAATCAGCAGGGTGAGAGAATAGCACTACCCAACTATCCCCCGCCCAGTCATAAAAGCTAATTTCTCCTTCAGAAGAATTTTGAGTAAAGTTGGGTACTGCGTCACCTAATCTAAGGCCCATAATTGAATTTCCTAATATTGTTTATAGCGAACAATTCTCTATGTTTTCATCCTATAACGACTTAAGCTTTGAACTTTAGATATTCTTAAAAATTAGATTAATAATTGATTAAATTAGGTTAAGTTGGAAATTATGCAATTTATGTTATGTAACGATTAGCTATGTTTCAAATTCTTTACTTCGTAATTCATGCTATACAGCCATTTTTAGTTCCTTTGTGTTTTTTCTTTGCTTGGGGGTTGATAATTTTAACAGTTTGGAGTATAATCAGCGCGATTACCTCTTCAGTCCATCGCGCTCAACAAATGCACAAAATTCCTTGTGCCAATTGTATGTTTTTCACTGGAGATTATCATTTAAAATGTCCTGTACAACCTAAAGTTGCTTTGTCTGAAAAAGCAATTAATTGTATTGACTATAGACCTAAATTTGTGAGTTGGTACGATCAAATTAATTCCTAATATGGGGAGGGTTAGTTGTCTGTTAATTTGTAAGCATTCAGGAGTCAGCCATCAGCAATCAGCTTGATTACTTCTAAACAGGACAGCAATCCTATTTTAGTTGTGATATTTTCCTGGGAGCTAGTACCGCTACGCGGAAGTCAGAAGTCAGAAGTTCTGATTGGTAAAGCTTTGGGCGTTGTCATAAAAGAAGATGATTGAGAGAATAATCAGGGTGTAAAGTTGAAGGCCGAGTTCAGAGATTGTGTTACCACTTGGATGATTTAGTCTCTAGATTAACTCAAGCTAAATCTAAAACCAAGCAGCGTATGAAAAAAGCAGCTAATCGAATCAGGTCAAAAATCAGAAATCTCGTAGATGAGTTGCACACGCATTACAGCTTTATTTTTAGTTCAAAACTTTGATGTAATCTTGCTTCCTACTTTTGAGGTTTCCCAGATGACAATCAAATCTAATAGAAAACTCAGAAGTAAGTCAGTTAGGCAAATGTTAACTTGGGCACATTATAGGTTTGAACAA
>JBFRWR010000296.1:0-5145 GCA_051439685.1 Trichodesmium sp. | reverse complement strand
AGTTCACTAATTTCGCCAATAATTTCCAGAGTTTTATCTAGAGACTCATACTGGTGTGCGCTTAAATCATCAAGAGCAACCTGATATAATTTTTGATAATCTGCTGCTTTAGAGATTTGGTTAGCAGTATCAGTAGTCAACTTAATCTGAGTACGCTGTTGATTTACAGTATTGCCTAGTTGCTTGAGAATGACAAAAAGTTCAGCGCGATCGCCTTCCTTGGAAAACTTATTATACGCTGGACTGACAAGTTTAGATAACAACTGATTAGCAAGTTCTTTGTCAGCTTCACTTGCAAAAGGACAAGTATCAGGATGTAAACGACGCGCCACCCGCATATACCGTTTCCGAATTTCACTAAATTCTGCATCTAGAGAAACCCCTAAAATTGCATGATGATCTGTGAAATCAAATTTAAACAATCCCTGTGTAAATGTAAACATAATAATCTTTCCTTATTTAGTCAGGACTTACGCAAAATATGAAAATATAAACCATCTGTAGGGGCAATTTGCCAATCGCCCTAAATATAGCGGTTATGCGTAAGTCCTGTTTACTCTTTTTCACCACTTGCTATATTCCAACTTGCTAGAGGTGGAGTTTCCATCAAAGCTTTACTCATCAAATCGTGAATTTTCCCATTAGTTGCTAAGATTTTCCCCGAACTCATATCAAAATCACTACCATTATAAGCTGTGACTTTACCTCCTGCTTCCTCCAGCACAACTATACCCGCAGCTACATCCCAAGGTGACAAACCTCTTTCCCAATAACCATCAGCACGACCGCAAGCAATAGAAGATAAATCTAGAGAAGCAGAACCAGAACGTCTTACCCCTTGAGTTTTATGACACATTTGGCAAAACTCTTTGTAGTTATTATCCGTTGTTTCCCGACGGTCATAAGCAAAACCAGTAATCACCAAACTTTTTTCTAATGTAGTAGTTTGAGAAACAGAAATTGGCTTGCGGTTTCGAGTTGCCCCCAACCCTTTAGCACCGCGAAATAGTTCATCCAAAATCGGATTAAATACTACCCCCACCTGTGGTATTCCATCAATTAATAATCCGACTGAAGAAGCTGAAAAAGGATATTGGTGAGCAAAATTAGTAGTACCATCCAAAGGATCTATTGCCCACAAATATTTACTGGTTTGGTCTCCCAAATTACCAGACTCTTCAGCAAGGATGCCATGTTCTGGTAAATGTCGTTGTAACACTTTGACGATCGCCTTTTCTGCTGCTTTATCAGCCTCAGTTACCAAATTTCCAGGACTACCTTTTTCTTGAATATCTTGGAGATTACCCCAATAAGACATTAACTCAGCGCCACCAGCAAGAGCAGCTTCAGTTGCAATATCTAGGAAAACTTCTAATTGTTCTATACTCATAAAAAATAATTAATTTGATTAATAGATATCGGAAAAGAGGGAACAGGGAACAGGGAACAGGGAACAGTAATTTATAATTAATTGATAATAATTGATTTGATTTTTCATTTTTGGAGCAGTCTAAGAGAAAACCGAAAAAGGATAATCAACCCACCAAATTATTGTCACAATTTACCGAATAATTAAGGTTTAAAGCCTCTCACTCGCCGTGGAGAAACAATGAATTGATTTTCCTTTTATTCAATCCTCTTCCTTTGAGGGAGAGGTAATTATCAATTATCCATTATCCATTATCAATTATTGAAAGTGCTTTTTATTTGAGTAAACAGGAAATATTTTGGTCATCAGAAACCTGATTAGTAATTTGAGTTTGATTTGTATACTGCCATAAGCTGTAAATGAGCAATTATTTCTCCCTACTCTGTACGGACGTTGCATGCAACGTCCCTACTCCGTTACGGGCGATTCGCGAATCGCCCCTACTCCCTATTCCCTTATTTATTATTTTGACTCCTAAATTGTCCAGGAGTTTGACGCATTGGTTCATCTGGGTTCCAAATACCAAGTCCCAATAGTCTAGCCCTTTCTTGAGCATTAGTCAGACGTTCCATATATTTAGTATTAGGAAAATCTGGTTGTGCTAAAGCTAAACCTTCCTTAACCATATATTCATTGATTAACTTCCCCTTCAACCAGATATAACCCAATTGGCGATCGAATTTATCCGTCTGCTGGACATCAAACTCCAATAATACTTCTTGTCCCAAAGTTAACTTCTCTAATTCAGTTCTTGCTTCTTGTCCCCAAGGCTGTTGTCTAATATCCGGGGCTTGAATCCCAATCAAGCGAATAGGTATTAGTAAAGGTAGAGCAGCAGAACGGTCAGCCATTTCTATAGTTTGTCCACTAACCACCCTTTCCACTCTAATCATTTCCCCTGAACGGGTGTTTAAAGTTTGACAGCTAGTCAACAATATGCAGGCCATGAATAGACAAATTATTTTAGTCTTCATCCAATGGCAGTCCCACTTTTACCTTCCCTTTGCCAAAATAACGGCCAAATTGTAGTTCATACACTTCATCTTCATCCTGTGTTTCTACAAATAGGTCAGAACGAGCATAGCTGACACAGAGAAGAGCATAACCCTGTTTTTGCAGTTCCAGAGATAGTCCCATAGCTTCTGGTTGATAGATTTCTCCAGATATAACTCTAACTGCACAAGTAGTACAAGCACCATTACGGCAGGAAAATGGCAAATCTACCCCCTGGTTTTCAGCGCTGTGGAGGATATAACGGTCATCAGGCACCTGGACTTTATAATGGGTATTATTTTGGCGATCGTGTATATTAATCTGGTGATAAGAGGCCATTTCAGTTATGAGTTATGAGTTATCAGTTAACAGTACCTCTAGCTTTCCTGCGGAATGCTGCGCAAACAGCTAGAGGAATTTTCTTTATTGCCTTAAAAGGGCAGGTGATTGACCTTATTTATTGGTCATTTTAGGTTATCTATCACGATTCAGATATTAGTTTTTGATGACTAGACCAAAACGTGACTTATACTTAATCTTATGCGATATAGGCCCAAAAGCCAAAATAATTTTTTTATATATTTATATATAGAGGCTTGCTAAACCAAAATTTATCTGCTAATGTATTTTAATTGTGAGCAAATTTAAAATTAAATACTTTTGCTTCCTGGAGAGGTGGCCGAGTGGTTTAAGGCGCAGCACTGGAAATGCTGTTATGGGGTAACTTATACGGGGGTTCGAATCCCCCCCTCTCCGTTTTATAATTAATAATTATATTTATTTTCTAATAATCAGTGATGCAAAAATTTTGTTTGTAGTAGGGCTTTAGCCCTAAGTTAGATATTTAATGGGCTAAAGCCCTACTACGAGCATTAATTGTAACTATTCTACCCTACATCAATTACCCCTACTTGCGCGACATATTCCCGATTTTAAACCATGAAAAAATGCAATGTTTTAGGTATTGATGGCGGAGGTACAAAAACAGAAGCAATTTTAATGAATGAAAATTATCAAGTCATTAGTAGTGGCAAAAGTGGTCCTTCAAATTATCAAAGTGTGGGAATTGAGGTAGCTAAAAATTCAATTAAAAATGCTATTATTCAAGCCGTTACTAACAGTAATAGTCATCAAGAAATTTCTGGAATTTGTCTAGGTTTAGCTGGAGTAGGAAGACCTAAAGATATAGAAATAGTCAAAAATTTTCTCCAAGAAATTATTACGGATATTCCCATACAATGGAATTTACAGCCAAATACAATAATTGTTTGTGGTGATAACCAGATCGCTCTTGTCGGTGGTATTGGAGATACAATAGGTATTGTAGTAATGGCTGGTACAGGTTCCCAAGTATTCGGCCAGAATAGTCAGGGATTAACAAAACGGGTTGGTGGTTGGGGTTATCTATTGGGAGATGAGGGTAGTGCTTATCATATAGCTATCAGAGGTTTACAAGCAGCATTAAAAGCTTATGATGGACGTGAACTTCCTACTATTTTAATTGCAGATTTTCAAACTCATCTGGGTTTAACAAATATTGAAGGTTTAATAGAATTAGTCTATCGTCGTGGATGGGGTGCAACAGAAATAGCTAGACTTGCTCCCATTGTCTCCGCAGCCGCAGATAAGGGAGATAAGGTAGCTAAAAAAATTATTCAAGACGCTGTGGAGGAGTTAAGTAAAGCTACAAAAGTTGTAATATCTGCCTTATTTCAGCCACACGAAACTTTTGAGGTTGTTACTATTGGAAGTGTCTGGAATAGCATGATTGATTTTCGCAGTCAATTTGCTAATTCTATAGGAGCGATCGCTCCTGTTGCTCAAGTCATTTGGCCTCGTCATCAACCTGCTTATGGTGCAGGAATTTTAGCTGTAAAAGCTGTTGTTGACTAACACAAAAATCTAGGTTTAGTGGTAGCGTTAGAGCAGTTGCTCCATAGCTTTTTAGATAAAATTATTTGTAATTCTCAAGAAGATTGCCACGAGGTCAGAATTTAATAAACGAACAAAATTCTCTGTGTCACTAGCTAAAAATTATAGCATTTATCAAGTTAGTGAGCTGCACTTCTTTCTATCTCCTCCTAACCCCCGTTTAACAAAAAGCGCAGCAACATCTGGCTTCCCCCGATCCTGCGGGGGACGGGAGGGGGATGTGCGGGGGGAACTGGAAGTCCCCCTTTTTAAGGGGGATTTAGGGGGATCATTGATCTACCTCACCAAGCTGAAAACTTCTATAAATTACATCTTCACAGTCAAATTTCACATTATCGGTCTTATATGATGTTCGGATAATTACTTATAATAAAGTTTTTGTTTGTAGTAGGGCTTCAGCCCTAACTCTAGATAGGGCTGAGAGCAATTCTACGAGCTTTAATTATAGTAACTATTTAACCGAACATGATATTAACTATTGAAAATATTTCTATTTGGAGAAAATTACCTATGTTTAACTCAAAAAACTGGCGTTTTGCAACATCCTTACTGTTAACTTTAGGCATGACATTAGCCACAACTACACCAGCTTTTATTTCCAACCCAGCTATGGCTCAGTATAGCCAACGACAATATCCTGGCAACCCAGGAAGACCCGTAGCTCGAATACCAGCAGGAACATTTATCCCCATAGCATATGATGATGCAGAAAAAGTAGTCCTAACTCCAGATGAGTCGATGAGACTAAGACTGAGAGTAGCCCAAGATATTCGAGATGTTCAAGGAAGAGT
>JBFRWR010000295.1:0-9993 GCA_051439685.1 Trichodesmium sp. | reverse complement strand
TACGCATACAAAACAATTGAGTTTGAAGACTTAGTTAGGAAACAAAACAAACTGACAAAATACTTAAAGAAAGATAAAAATATGAACATCAAAGCTATTGCTCTTGCATCTATTATTGGTTTATCTGTTCCTGCGATCGCAGATATTACCTTAAATTCTCATAGTGCTTCTGCAATGCCAACTGATTTAGTTCGTCCAACTGGAGCTTTCATGGATAATAGCCAAAATTGGGTTGTTTGGCTGAAATTAGATGAGTTCGGAAACTATACTTATGAAGCTCAATCTCGAATAAGTGGTAATGTTGTAACTTTGAAAAATCCTTGTATTAAAGGGAATAACGAACGCTATACTTATACCTTTGAAAACGGAAGTCACACATATATTATTGCTCACCGCCCAAACGATCCATCAATTATCCGCGTAACTGTTGTCAACCCACAAGGACATATAATCTTGAATCACTTGATGGAAAAAGTTGGTGATGATTGGGATATCTAGTATCAAATCTGCTTGTTTCAGGGCGCTGTAAGAAACCGGGTTTATGGGAGGTAGATGTTAGTTAGTATGGTAGGATATTTCATCAACCCGGTTTCTGTGCTTTACTACAAATGCTAATAGCTGATAGCTGACCGCTGAATGCTTCAAAACTTATCAGTTGCCTTAATCAAAGCATCTTTAATTCCCGGTTCAGACACCGAATGTCCGGCATCTGGCACTACAATAAATTCAGCTTCTGGCCATGATTTATGTAATTCCCAAGCTGAAACCATCGGGCAAACAACGTCATATCTTCCCTGCACAATTACTCCAGGAATATGTCTAATTTTCTCGACATTTCTTAATATCTGATCTTCATATTCAAAGAAGCATTTATTGATAAAATAATGACATTCTATTCTGGCAAAAGCTAAAGCAAAATTACTCTGACCAAAACCTTGCATCAGATTTTTATCTTGAATTAATTTACTTGTACTTGCTTCCCAAATTGACCAAGCACGGGCAGCTTCTAATTGCACTTTTTGATCTGTACTGGTTAATCTTTGATAATAAGCTGTTACTAAATCATCCCTTTCTGCTACTGGAATAGGTTTTAAGTATTCCTCCCAAGCATCAGGAAAAATATTACTAGCACCAGATTGATAAAACCAAGAAATTTCTTTCTGGCGCACCATAAAAATTCCTCTTAAAATTAAACCGCTGCAACTTTCTGGATGGGTTTGACTATAAACTAAAGCTAAGGTACTTCCCCAACTACCTCCAAATACAACCCACTTTTCAATACTTAGATGAACTCGTAATTTTTCTATATCTTTTACTAACTCCCAGGTTGTATTTTGATTAATTTCAGCATGGGGTTTACTACGACCACAACCCCTTTGATCGAAAAGAATAATTCGCCATTTTTGAGGGTCGAAATATTGCCGATATACAGGAATAATTCCACCCCCTGGTCCTCCATGTAAAAAGACTACTGGTTTACCTTGGGGGTTCCCACATTCTTCATAATAAATAGTGTGAATATCAGAAACTTTTAGATAGTCTGTTTTGTATGGTTGAATAGTTGGATATAGTTCTCTCATAGTTATGTTTAATAATTTGCTTTTCTATTGTAGAATAAATTGAGACGCAATAATTTTTCCTATTATACAATATATGTTCATAATTCTATAATTACTTCAATATAGCGGATTTCACTAAGCGTGAGGTACACCCATGCGGGCAAGATGCCCGCACTGACAACATTTAATTATTAATATCTGTACCTCACGCTTCTTAGGAAATGCTATAATTAAATTTCCCTGTTCCCTCAAACAAACGAATTTTGTATCTCGCACTTTTTGGGAATTGCTATATTTTATCAAATAAGGCGAAATGTTTTTGGAGCGGGGTGCAATATAGAATCCGGTTGAACAGTCGTCCGCAGCGACGAAGCGGAAGCAATCTCCGCGCGCCTCTGAGATTGCTTTCCTTACGGAATGCTGCGCATTTCCTGACGGAATGCTCCGCAAACATGTCGCGCAGCGTTTAATGTCGGCGACAGTCGAAAACCTTCCACTCCGTTCCAGTCGCAATGACGCAAGCTATAGTAATTATCCGGATTCTATAGAACCCCTAAGCGGATCTATAAAATTAGCTGGAGAGATCGGGGGACGGGGATATGGGGAGATTGGGGCTATTTTTATAGTTTTTTCCCTATTCTATTTCACCGAAATTCTGACTCCTGATTCCGCGCCTCCGCGCCTCCGCGCCTCCTGTCTCCAGTATAGCTGTCTCCTAATCCTCACTTTTGCAAAGATACCAAATGGATTCTATATAAATCCCCGTTACAAAAACAAATTCTGACTTCTGACTTCTGACTTCGTTAAGAATGAGGTTCTCCAAATAATAGCATTGAACAAGTTAAATTTTGAATCACTTCCATAGTGACATTACTAACAGTTAACCCACCAGCAGTTCGACGGCGAATAGAACGTAAAATAACTAAATCTACATATTTTGACTCTTCCGTAATTACCTGAGAAATATCATCATGGGGAATAGTTTTAATTGATGTTTTCACATTAAAACCTAACTGAGAAATTAAAGTAGATAACTGAGATTCAAAATCCTTAATCTGCTGTTCAGTAGTTCTCGGATCGCAGACATGAAGAAAGATTACTTCTCCTTGATTTGTATCTGCAAACATTAGAGAAAAAGTAATTTCTCTCGAAGTTTGTGGAGTCAAATGTTTCAATGGTACAAGAATAGAATGAATATTAATTGGTTCATCCAACAAACGCATTACCGCAACCGGACAATGACAAGACCAAAATACATTGTTAATAATATTGCCAAATAAACGCGCACGCAAACCACTAATTTCACTCCATCCCATCACAATTAAATTAGCATTTTGCTCTCTCGCAGTACGACTGATTCCTTCAGCAATATCGTCGTCAATTCTAATCTCAGGTTTCGCTTCCACCTGAAATTCTTGACTGATAGTTACAGCACGGTTGACTAAACGCCGACTCATACGCATCGCATCATCTATTTCAGGTTCATCCATGTGAACATGAGCTTGAGCAATAGATAGAGGTACAATAAATCCTGATTCATGGCGGGCTAAAAGTGCTGCCATTTCTACTAAGTATCTGACTGTTAGTGGATTATAAACTGGAACTACAACATTGAAAGGATGGGGCAAACCATCTTCGGGATATTCCTGTTTTGTGATGGCATTTTCAGGTTTTAAGTCTATTTTCGGTTGAGGTAATTTACTAGCAAATGTCGTAGTCATCAGAGGTCCTAAGATGGATGTGACTAACATTAAAACTATCACACCATTGAATACTGACTCAGAAATTAATCCTACACTGAAACTAGCTAATGCTGCTGCTAGGGTTGCTGCTACTTGTGGCATAGATAGAGACCACATAGTTAAAGTTTGATTCCAACTATAACCGTAGAGAAATTTGGCGATCGCTGCTGCGAGAAATTTACCAACTACTAAAGCAACGACTATTCCTAAAGTCAATCCCAAGTTAGTTGTTAAACTTTCGACAAATGCTGGCACATTTAACAGTAAACCCATACCCACAAAGAAAAAAGGGATGAATAAGGTACTGCCAACAAATTCAATTTTTTCCTCTACAGGTCCCCGTCCAACCACATCATTAACTGCTAACCCGGCGAGAAATGCACCAACAATTTTATCAACGTTAATGAGCAAAGCTCCAACTGATGCCATAAAGACTGCTAAAAGTACAAACAAAAATTGATTACTTTCTTCATCTCCAGTGCGCCGGAAATATTCTTTTCCAGCCCAGTCTAAACCAAATAGTACGGTAGCTGAATATAATCCTAAAGTTATTAATTTTGTCGCCAGACTAGCTATAGAAAATTCTCCTGCATGAATTGAGACACAAATTGCTAAGACTAATAAGGCAGCAATATCAGTAAAAATTGTTGCTCCAATAGTAACTGTAACTGCTTCATTTGTGACTACTCCTAAACGGTTAACAATAGGAAAACCCAAAAGAGTATGGGAAGCAAGTAGGGAACCAATCAGAACAGAAGAGTTCCAACCAAACCCAAATATTTTTCCTACTACAATTCCACCAAGAAGTGGTAGCGCAAATGTAGCTAGTCCAAAACCAAGGGAACGTTCTTTAGTTTTGCGAAATTCGGCCAGGTCAATTTCTAGTCCAGCAACAAACATTAGATATATTTTACCTATATCTGTAAATAAGTTCATGATCTGATCGTCAGAACTCAGAAGTTTAATTCCACTTGGTCCGAGAATAACTCCAGCAACTAATAAACCGACTAAACCAGGTAGACGCAAACGCTCGAAAATAGGTGGTACAGTCAAGATGACTGCTAAAAGAATTGTAAATGAAACTATAGGAGTATTGGGTAATAGTTGTAGCAATTTTTTAATCCTGAAAATTTAACTATAGAACCCATTTTGTATCTCCAGAAAAGAGGGAAGAGGGAGAATTAATTGATAATTTATGGGTAATAATTGATTGGATTTGGGATTTTGGGAGAGGTCTAATCAACCCCATCTCCCTTAATACACAAATAGCTCCCAAATTGGTTATATAGGGCATAACTAATTAGTTTTGAGAATATTTTTTTGATGAATAACTGATAACTGAAATAACTTTCTGCGCCTAATAGACATCTCCAGAAAATAAATTTTCCCTTTATTTAGCATCAGCTAGAGTTGGAAAATTTGCTGATAAAACCATTTTATGTACATTTTTACTGAAAATCTCTTCCCTTTTCCCAGTTAAGTGTTCCCTGTTCCCTACTTTTACAACAAGTCTATATATTTTTCGGAGATGTCTAATAGAAATAACATGATTTTTCAGCAATTATCTGATTAACCGACAAGAGAGAAATTGACATCTTCTGTCTGAATATACTCATGTAGATATTCTAAAAATGCTTCAGCTACTACTGATAATTTTTTGTCTTCTAAATAAGATACATACCACTTTCGTTTAATCGGAAAACCTTTGACATCTAAAGTCGTCAGTCCCCATTCATAACTTTCACTATACATAGTGTTTTTTGATAAAACAGAAATTCCTAACCCACCAGCGATCGCTTGTTTTATTGCTTCGTTACTGTTCAGTTCTAAGCGGACTTTGACAGGAATTTTGTGCTTGCCAAATAGTTGTTGCACTGCTTGACGAGTTCCAGAACCACGTTCTCGCATAATAAAAGCTTCATTTGCCAGACGTTTAATTGGTATATTTTTTTCCCCTGCTAATGGATGAGTTTTGTTAGCTATTAACACCAAGGGGTTATCCATTAAAGGTTCGCTAGACAAAGGAATATCCTGAGGCGGTTGACTTAATATATATAGATCGTCCTGGTTTTCCAGCATTCGCCTAATAATATTTTGATGGTTTGTCAATTCTAAGGCAACATCAACCTTTGGATATTTTTGGCAGAAATAACCTAAAATTCTTGGCACAAAATATTTAGCAGTAGTCACTGCGGCCAAACGTAACTTTCCTTGTTTTGTACCTTTCATGTCAGCAACTATCATTTCAAAGCGATCGAGCTGTCCAAATACTTCTTGACAAGTGGCCAATAATTCTCTACCAACATCAGTTAAGTAAAGTTGTTTACCGATTTGCTCAAATAAAGGGATTCCTAAGACTTGGGCCAGTTGCTTCATCTGATTAGAGACTGTCGGTTGAGTAATGAATAACTCTTCAGCAGCCTTCGTAAAGCTACCCTGACTGGCCACTGTTTGAAAGACTTTTAACTGATGTAAGGTTACTTGAATCAAGAACTTTTCCTCCTCAAGATAAGAAAAATAAAGAAAACCTTAAGACTGATATAAGCAATTACAAACTATTAAGTATTGCATTCCCAATTAATTTTTATAATAATCTTGACATAGAGGATAGTCAATGGTTAACTTGAATTACATTGACTTAATTAAATATAACTTAGACAATAACTTTAGCTAGAACTGCATTGTCAGGTAGTCTGAGGCTGGGGTATCAAGAGGAGGTTTGGTTAAGTCCTTTGATATAAGAAAAGGAAGTTATCAATAACATAAGAAAATGGTTACGCAAATTTTCAATAAGATCAATTCGAGAAACCTCAAGGGGGATATTTTCGGTGGTTTGACTGCTGCTGTGATAGCTCTACCTATGGCTCTTGCCTTCGGTGTTGCTTCTGGTGCTGGAGCTGCTGCTGGTTTATATGGTGCTGTATTAGTTGGTTTGTTTGCTGCACTTTTTGGTGGTACTCCAACTCTAATTTCTGAACCTACCGGACCAATGACAGTTGTGATGACTGCGGTAATTGCTCACTTAACTGCTTCTAACCCAGAAAATGGGATGGCAATGGCTTTTACCGTAGTAATGATGGCGGGATTACTCCAAATCGGTTTTGGTTTACTGCGATTGGGTAAATACATTACCATGATGCCTTACACGGTAATTTCTGGCTTTATGTCAGGAATTGGTATTATCCTGATTATCTTGCAAATAGGTCCATTTCTCGGACAAGCAAGTCCTAAAGGTGGAGTAATAGGAACTATTCAGAATCTACCTACCCTTTTAGCAAATATTAATCCGATAGAGACAGGTTTAGCAGCTCTTACAGTAGCTATTCTTTTCTTAGTACCCGCTAAAATCAAGAAGTTTCTCCCTCCACCATTACTAGCATTGGTAGTAGGAACAATAATTTCTATTGCCTTTTTCTCAGATGCAGGTATTCGTCGCATCGGTGAAATTCCTAGTGGTCTTCCTAGCTTACAGTTACCTTACTTTACTCCAGAACAATTGCAGTTAATGATAGTTGACGCTATCGTATTAGCAATGCTTGGTTGTATTGATGCTCTCTTAACTTCTGTGGTAGCTGACAGTTTGACCCGGACTCAACACAACTCTGATAAAGAATTGATTGGTCAAGGTTTAGGTAACTTAGCTTCAGGATTGTTTGGCGGTATTCCTGGCGCTGGTGCAACTATGGGTACTGTGGTTAATATCAACACAGGCGCTCGTAGTGCATTATCTGGTGTTACCCGCGCTGTGATTTTGATGGTTGTAGTTTTGGGAGCTGGTAGTTTAACTGCACAAATTCCCATGGCTGTTTTGGCAGGTATTGCACTCCAAGTTGGGATTAAGATCATCGACTGGGGTTTCCTCAAGCGCGCTCACCAGGTTTCTTGGAAAGCAGCAATGATTATGTATGCTGTAATTGGTTTGACTGTATTTGTTGACCTAATTGCTGCTGTAGGTATCGGTGTATTTGTTGCTAATGTTCTAACTATTGAACGTCTAACTGAACTTAAATCTAAGGATGTTAAGGCTATCACTGATGCTGATGATGCGATTATCTTAAATAATGACGAGAAAGAATTACTAGATCGTGCCGAAGGTCGGATTTTATTGTTCCACTTGAGTGGTCCCATGATTTTCGGTGTTTCTAAAGCCATCTCTCGTCAGCATACTCTTTTAAATAACTATGAAGTTTTGATTGTAGACTTGGACGAAGTACCTCACATGGGTGTAACTTCTGCTCTAGCAATTGAAAATGCTATCCAGGAAACAATTGATACAGGTCGTCATGTGTTCCTAGTTGGTGCAACAGGAAGTGTCAGACGACGGTTAGAAAAATTAGGAGTTTTAAAAATTGTTCCAACAGAGAATATGTTGATGGATCGCAGACAAGCATTAATCAAGGCTGTTTCTTTAGTTACTTCTGATGCTAATATCAATTACAGCAATGGTAACAATACTAACGAAAATCGACCCAAGCTTGATGATTTGAGTCTTAGTAAAAACCAGTAATTAACTCACTAATTGGCATTGCACAATCAGGAATGATGAAGTCTGAAATTAGATATTTTTAGATAATTCTTTTCTTCATATCTGTACAGTTTAAAACCTATTATCATTCTTTAATGTGCAACCCCCACTAATTAGTTAATGTTGATTACTTATGAAAATAAAAACAGAGTATCAGCATTACTTAGCAAGAACTGATCGTCGAACCTTATGTTATTCCAAATCTCTAGATATGCTCAAGCATTCCCTCAGACTTTTAATTGATGATCTCAAGTTCGGCGATCTACCGATTCCTGCTTTATTCATCTTTTAAATTACTAATGGCTGTCATCTAACATTAGAAATACTCAAGCGCAACTCACCGTTATTTAATATCTTACCCAGAAGTTGAGTAGTAGAGGGCACCTTTGCTTGCTTAGGTAAACAAAGACGATGCTAAACTTATCGGCTCCCAGTTATTTGCTGGATTGGGAATATGGCTAATCAATCAGAAAAACCGCCTCATGTTCCCCCAAGAAAGCAGACGGTTTTGCTATAATATTTGTATTTACTAAAATACTTTGAATTTTGCCAAAACAGCGATCTCTCGCAGTTAATTTCATAACTATCTATTGAATCACCACTGATTAGCGCGATTATTTGCGCACCCTGGTTCTAAACCTTGTCTTCCAGCAAACGATGCACCTAGATGAAGATGCAATGAAATGGCGTGTTGGCTCACTACTTACCCTGATGCGTGGAGCCAACTACCCAAAAATCGAGGCTACGCTTGCCTGCTATCTTGACCACTAATATCTATCTAACTAATTCAAGGAGGAATTACAAAGTGGAGTTTTTCTCTAATTTCTGGACGCTCTTGCTGGGGAAGTTGCAGTCCCCGACACTCGGCTTTCTAATTGGTGGTATGGTTGTTGCTGCCGTCAATAGCCAACTGCAAATTCCTGATGCGATCTATAAGTTTATCGTCTTCATGCTGCTCATCAAAGTCGGCCTGAGCGGTGGTATTGCCATCCGCAATGCAAATCTTGTGGAGATGTTGCTGCCCGCAGTGTTCGCCGTGATTATAGGAATTATGATTGTGTTTATCGGCCGCTACACGTTGGGTATGTTGCCAAAAGTCAGAACCGTTGATGCCATTGCTACAGCAGGCTTGTTCGGTGCAGTAAGTGGCTCTACCCTCGCTGCTGCCCTGACGCTAATGGAATCAGAAGCTATCGAATACGAGCCATGGGCTGCTGCACTCTATCCCTTCATGGACATCCCAGCACTCGTGACTGCGATCGTTTTGGCCAGCCTTTATACCAGTAAGCAAAAGCAACTCCGTGTCACAGAGGATAGTCTTAGCAAGCAGGAGTCTCTCAGCAAGCAGCGTGTTGCTGCAGGTGGGTATCCCAATGAGCGACGCATTGAACGGCGGATTACCGCAGTCGGGTATCCCAAAGAATCGGGCGATACTGCAGGGGAAGGGGTCAAGATATGGCCTATTATCAAGGAAAGCCTCCAGGGTTCTGCCCTCTCAGCACTACTGCTCGGCCTCGCTCTAGGTATACTAACCCGGCCGGAAAGCGTCTATGAGAGCTTTTTCAATCCCCTCTTTCGCGGTCTACTTTCGATACTGATGATGGTAATGGGTATGGAAGCCACAGCAAGGCTTGGTGAGCTGCGCAAAGTAGGCCAGTGGTACGCCCTATATTCTTTTGTAGCTCCGTTGCTGCATGGGTTCATAGCCTTCGGTCTCGGCATGATTGCCCACTACGCCACGGGATTCAGCTTTGGGGGGATCGTGATCCTAGCCACCATCGCTACCTCCAGTTCAGACATCTCTGGGCCTCCCACTTTACGAGCTGGTATCCCTTCTGCTAATCCCTCTGCCTACATAGGCTCGTCTACAGCCGTCGGCACGCCTGTTGCGCTTGCCTTGGGAATACCGCTCTACATCGCGCTCGCCCAAGCACTGGGAGGCTAAATCCCCAGCCCTGTATGGCAGGGCTGTTTCATTCTTGCTTAAGGCAGAGAGAGGGGGAGCAGGGGAGTAGGGGAGTAGGGAGCAGGGGAGAATTTTCCACGCTAAACCCATTGATTTTCCCCAAATTTATCAATTATTCTTAAAGGCTAATTAACAAATTGTTGTGGCTTTGAGGGCATTGAACCAGAATTTAGACAGAGTTTAATGACACTCCGAAGCTGA
>JBFRWR010000294.1:0-14043 GCA_051439685.1 Trichodesmium sp. | reverse complement strand
GGAGTAAATCCTAATCAGGTAAATCAAAACCGACTACAGACTCCTTCAAATAATCCTTTTTCTAGACGTAATAATAGTTTTTATAATCGTGGGTATAGCCAACGCTGGAATAATCCTTTTAATTAATTAAATATAATTCATTAATTGATAATTGATAATTGATAATGGATAATTGATAATTACTTATGGTTCAAACTTTGCTTGATTCAATATAAAGAAATATCCTAGCACTCTTTTTATCGTGAAAGAGAAGCCTTGATACCTTATTTTTTGATACATTTTTTGCTACAGCTCTACGCTGACATAGTTAGGAGATTGTTAAATCCTGGAATATTTTAGTTTTAATAGTATGTTGTTTCCTATTCCCTATTCCCGCTTCGGGTAGCACTATAAAACTGCAAGAATTAAAGGAAATAGTTAGGGCTTGCTGATTAAATATCAAAGCATTGACAGATAAATATTTCAGCAATTTTAAGTCCTTGAAAAAGTACAAGGTTTTTGTTCTAAAAAGCTGAAAAAGTTAGGATGAAAGGTTGACTATTGGCTGACAAATCAAGGGATAATTCTGACTCCTACCTCCTCGCTCATTCCCTATTTCTCCTGTCTCCTGTCTCCTGTCTCCTGACTCCTACCCTTACTCATAAGACTTTTGTCAGCAAGCCCTAATTATATGTATATATTTTTAATTGGATTAAATATCTTCAAGAATAAGTTTGAAACTACCCCAAAACAAATTAGTTATAAAACAATCAAACTATTGAACTGACACAACTAAAATGGTGTATTAGTATGGATTAGTAACGCACCATTTCCATGTAAGTCCAAAGTCAAAGGAAAAAAACATAGCTTTCTACTGGACTTTGCCCCAAAAAAATATAATTGCGCCGTAACGCACCATTTTCATCTAATATCAAGTCTAAAATGGTGCGTTACGACAGATTGTTAAATGCCATCGACAGAGATTATAGCTGTCTAACGCACCCTACTGGACTATTTAAACTACTAGACTTAAATTTTAAACAAAAGCCCCACCGTTTCTACGAGTAATACCAATTACAGTAGGTCTTGGCGGTAACAAACCGTTAAAACTACCTGCAGGATTACCTACATAACCTATATTACTAGGCCAATTACTACCACGAGGTACACTTCGCTGCTGAGTAAAGAGAGAGCCATCCAGACTTAACATCTCAATATCCCGACCTAGTTGAACTCCATCCCCAATAGGTGCGCTTTCTCCAGGGTGTTGTACAGCTATTAGTAGAGTTTCATCTTCACCACTACTATTTCTGATAAAGTATGGGCCAGTCATTTCGCAACGAGGAGGACCATAAGCAAAAGGTATAACACTTCCAACTGGAGCAATGTCTGGATTCACAGGAATAAAGAACAACCAGTTATTACCAAATACCCCTGTTAAGCTAGAAACATTCCCAGTAGCAGTATGGTCAATATCTCTTTGTTCTCCAGCAGCACCAGTTCGGAAACCATTGTGATTACTGGTAGACATATCAGTTACACCCCAGATATTACCTTTAGTATCAATCTCTAGGTTATCTACATTAGCGAAACCTGCACCATTAATAGCACCGCCTTCTCCACTGTGGGACAAAAATGACCATGTAAAGGTGGTACTTGTCGCATCCCTGTTGGTTTCAATAATTCGGTACAAACCGCCAAACTGCTGAATAGCATCAACATCTGCGGAGTATTTACTCACAACAAAAATTCTGGAGTCTGGATATCCATCTCCACCAGGTGCATTATCGGTATAGGCAATAAATACACTACCATCACCAGGATGAACTTCTACATCTTCAGGACGGGAAGTGGGAGTAGCGCCTATGAGGTTAGCAGCTAAGAAACTATCAGATAAAATAGCACCTTGGCTGGTATAATAGTCTGCTAAAGTTCCGCCTTGATAATCAGACAATACACTTTCATTAGTTAGGTCTACAATGAAAGACCCACCATCTTCAGTTGCTCCTGCAATACCAGCGCGTTGAGGTAAGCGAATTCGACCATCTCTTTGAGCTTCACCAAAAGCATTTAATTCAGCTTCAGCAATTTCACTTGGAGATAGAGGGTTTGTAGGTGTACTAGCAACTAGGGGTCTCCACTCACCAGAACCATCAGGATTTAACCTTGCAGCATAAAGGGTTCCACTCTCAAATAATTGACTATTATTTGGGTCGGTGGGATTAGAAACAATACCATCACTGACAAACTTCCATGTATGACCACCACGACGGTCATCTCCCATATAAGCTACTAAAGGTCTGCCTGCTTCTATCCGAAAAGCAATATTTTCATGGCGGAAACGACCTAGCGCTGTATGTTTCCTGTTTTGGAAACTTGGGTCTGCTGGAGAAATTTCTACCATCGAGCCATACTTTTCACCGACTAAACCAAAGATAAAACCTATCTCTTCATCTTCATCATAACCAGTTTGAGTACCGTTAGGTAATACGCCTTCTGTAACACTACCTTGGAAGTTTTCTTCAGCAGTTAAGATTGTGCCCCAAGGAGTTGTACCACCAGAACAGTTGAATGCTGTACCAATAATTCTATTACCAAGTCCATCAGAACTTAGAGGAAATACATCAGTAGCAGCAGGTCCAGTACCTACTAAGAAGTTCTGGTCTCCAGTCTGATAACTTAGTGGACCCCAAGATGTAACGTTTTGATAACCGTCAGAACGCTCAGAGTTAATTCCTAGTCCAGATAAGAGATGTACTCGACGATTAGCATTATCTATATTTACACGGTCTATAGGAGCAACATAACGACCGTTGCTATCTTTTGTGATGCGGACAATTGACCCACCTTGGTTATAAGCAAATTCGCCCAGGGTAAATAGGTTTTCTTGAGACAAATCTAAACCTAATACTAGCTGGTCTGTTGTCGGGAAACTAGCTAGGTCATCATCACCTAGTAATGATGATATTGGATAGGAAACATACTCGTGGTTAACCCATAGGTATCCATCATCAGGATTACCATTAATCGGGATAAAGCTTACATAGTCGCAGTTATAACCAAAGTATTCTTCTGGGTTAGGAAATACGCGATCGCCCCACGCAAGAATTACATATCTTTCATATTCGGGTGGTACTATGACATCATCAAAATATTGATAGGATTGTAGCGCCACATCTACACCTGCTCCTATAGTATTTCCTCCTCCTCCAATTCCTAAGGGTACGAAGCTAGGGTTAGTTTCATAAGCTTCCAAAGGATGTGCCAATTTTATGGGTGTGAAACTCAAACCTGTGCTTTGAGCTTGAGCTACTTCGGAACCCAAAAAATTACCAATTTTTGGTGATAGTGCTGTAGCTGCTGCGCTACATCCGAAGAACATTAATAGTTTTCTGCGAGTGAGTCTGGACATAAAAGTTTTTTTAGTTTCTCTCTCTGAAAAGTAGTAGATAAGAATGGATTTATTACTAGCAGTATTTTCGACTTAAATTATGTCTGTTTAATACTGCCTCCCGAAAGTTTATCTATAAAAATTTATCCTTGGTTTATAATTAGTTTAAATTTGGTTTAACCACTGTTTAAATTTAGGTTATTTAACTTTAGTTTAAACAACAGTTAAGCTGAGGTTAATTGAGCAATTAACCTCAGTTTTAGGAAGATATTTAATGGGAGATTTTTCACAGTTATGCAACCCATGCGTAAGTATTCAGCCCTCAGCCGTCAGCTATCAGCTAATAGTTATTAATATGATTATCTTGGAAGAATAAATTAGTCTTGAAGGAAAATTAAAAGTTACTACTCAAAGTATAGCCCTTTAACAATAGAAAGAATTATTCATTATTTGCTGTTAATGCAGTTCCGATGTAGGATGCTTGCTGACCGCTAATAGCTGAATACTTACACCCATTCTAGATAAGCGCTGTGTTTAATCTGCTGATTAAATTTATCAATATTGTAGAGATAGTTTGATGATTTAATACCAGGACTTACGCATTAGGAACAAGTTTTGGGCGTTTGAGATTGCGTCGCTGTCGCTTGCTATCGCAAAGCTGCGCTAACGCAATGACAGAATTACGTTGTTTTGCGTAAGTCCTAAATACTATTTTGATATAAGCATTCAGCGTTCAGCTAGCTTCCTATGGTCGTAACTGCGTTATCAGCTTTATTACCTTTAATAGAGGAAAAAGCAATTTAGAGATTTCATAGAATTAATTAAAAGTATGGTTCAATAATTGATAATGGATAATTGATAATTACTTCTCCCTCAAAGGAAGATGATTGAATAAAAGGAAAATAAATTCATTTTTTATCCTTTAAATGAGATGGTTTAAACCTTAATTATTCGGTAAAAATCCACTTAATAGTCTATCGAATTACATCATTCATTAATAAAGATGTTGGCGCAGCATTCCGTAGTCATAGCTGACGGCTAATAGCTGCCAGCTAAATGCTTACTATTTGATTAATCATCTATGATTTCAGAGTCGTCTTCATCAGTAGGAAATATTGGAGAATTAGATGGAGGTTTTTGTCTAGGAGATTCATTCTGAGGTGGAGGAACTATTGGCTGAGAATTAGTTGATGGAGGTGGTGGAGCAGGAATTTCAGGTTGAGTTTGTGGTGTAGGTTGACTATCACTATTATTAGTATCTTCCTCAAATTTTAATAAGAATTTAGCATCGGCAAAATATCTAGTAAAGTCATCAATATTTGCATTTTTTTGCCATTCAGAACGAGATACAGTAGAACGTAAAACAGGTACTATTTGACTTTGACGTTCTCCTAAAATAGTAATAGTAATTTCTGTGATTTCTGGATTATTTTTAAATTCTTGTTCGATTGTCTCTTGGGCTAATTTTTCTGATTTTTCTACTAAATTTTTATAAGAACTATTATCATTAGAATCAATCAAAAGACTGGCTTTCTTTGCCGAGGCTAAAACAGTTAAGTTAGTGATAAATATAATAGCTAATGTTAAGGTTGTACTCCATAAAAGACGATAATATAAATTCATTGGCTTAAGTTTTTTCGGTATATATATAGCAATTTCTATGCTGGTGGGGTACAAAAGTCTTGAGTTTTAGGGAATAGGGAATAGGGAATAGAATACAACATAAAGATAAATGTACCTCATTAGACTGAGAAATGCTAGAGAAATTTAGTATTTTAGATTAACACAAAACAATTAAAATCAAATTAAATTTTGGTTAAAAATTGATGGCGATGAGATGTTTTGATTTTATTTAAGAGTTTTGAAGTGGTATTTATTACAACATAAATGCTAAATTTTTATTTTTTTTGGTTTATCTAAATATTTTGATTGAAGAGAGTGACAGCAGTTTACCAATTAATTTACAAAATATTCAGTTTTTCATTTGTACTAAATTAACTGGGAATTTGCTATATAATTTTTTCTAAATTATCATATTCAGGATTAATCATTCTCAGCAAAAATTTATAGTTAACTCAGATAATTATAATTTGAGGGTGATATTATTGAGTTAATTAAATCACAGAAGATTGAAAAATATATAGACAAATCACATCAATCAATTTATAAAAAATACTCACAGATTTTTGTGTGATAGATGATTAACATAAGTATCAATATTCATGTTCAGAGAAAAATCAAAAAACTTTGCCAATTTATTTTTTTATTTACTGTAGTTACAAGCATAATTATTTTTGGTAAATATTTTAACCTGCCTGAACTTTTAAGAAAAACATTAATATGGATTGACAGTTTAGGATTTTGGAGTCCTATAACTTTTATAATTATTTATAACCTAGCTACTGTACTATTAATTCCTGGTTCAGTTTTGACTCTAGGAGGAGGAGTAATATTTGGAGTTTTTCGCGGATCAATTTATGTCTTTTTAGCTTCAACTTTAGGTGCTACAATAGCTTTTCTAATTGGCAGATATATATCTCGCGATTGGGTTTGTCAACAATTAAGTCAACATCAAAAATTCAATGCTATTGACCAAGCTGTTGTCAAAGAAGGATTTAAAATTGTATTTTTAACTAGACTTTGCCCTTTGTTTCCTTTTAATCTTTTAAATTATGCTTTTGGTGTCATGCAGGTTTCTTTAAAGGATTATATTTTGGGTTCTTTAGGAATGATTCCGGCAACAATTATGTATGTTTATCTTGGTTCTTTAATAGGTGATATTGCTTTAATTGGTACATCTCAAGAACCTACAAGTTTTACTATAGAAGTAACTAAGTGGATGATTAATATAGTTGGTTTAATTGCTACAGTTGTAGTGACAATTTATGTGAATAGATTAGCGAAAAAGGCTTTGGAAAAAAGTATTAATTAGGGTGTGCTGAAAAAAGTATTATGGCAGAGGTTAGGGGTTAGGAGAAGTACCCATTATAGAGGAGGTAGGAGGAAGGATTGTAAGAGTGATTTTTCTGGTCTTGTCTACCTAAATAGTAGGGGCGGGTTTACCCGTTAAATTAATGAGTTTTCACATTTGATTAGATAAACCCGCCCCCAACAATGTAACTACACCTAGATTTAATATTCCTTTTAAAGAGACCAAATGGTTTCTATCACACTTTCATTGCAAGCAGATTTGATATTAGGCGTAAGTCATTCAGTTAATAGATTTTCCTAACACCTAAACTCAAACTTCTACCGCATAATTAATAACTAAATAATTCAGATTAAACGCCTCCCCATTTCAATGAGAAAAAGCATCTGAGCCGACTTACTTAATTATTAATTATTAATTATTAATTATTAATTAATTAATTACCCTTCTAATTTCTTACTAATTAATTGATTTGTCATCTTTGGATCAGCACGTCCTTGAGTCTTCTTCATCACTTGCCCAACAAAGAAACCTTTGAGTTTTGTTTTACCACCACGATATTTTGCTAACTCCTCTGGATGTGCTGCTAAAACTTCATCAATAATTGCTTCGATCGCCTTAGTATCTGATATTTGAATTAGACCTTTTTTCTCGACTAATTCTTTTGGAGAACCACCTTTTGATAATAATTCTGGCAATATATCCTTAGCAATTTTTCCACTGATAGTACCATCTTCAATAATTGTTACTAACTCAGCCAAATTATCAGGTTTCAGAGCAATATCATTAATACTAACTTTTTCATTTTTCAAAAAAGCAGTAATATCTCCCATTAACCAATTAGCTGCTTGTTTAGAACTACCACCTGCTGCAACTGTAGCTTCAAAATATTTTGCTACATTAGAGTCGTCAGTCAGGACACGAGTATCATAAGCAGATAAACCTAAATCACTTTCATAACGGTGACGTTTGTGTGCAGGTAATTCTGGTAACTCAGCTTTCCAAACTTCTAACTGTTGACTTGATACCTCAATAGGTGGGAGGTCGGGTTCAGGAAAATAACGATAATCACTAGAACCTTCTTTAGTTCTCATACTAATAGTACGTTGAGAACCCTCCTCCCAAAGTCTAGTTTCTTGAATAATTTTTTCTCCTGCTTCAATAGCTTCAGTTTGCCTTTCAATTTCATACTCGATCGCCCGTTGTATGGCACTGAAGGAGTTCATATTTTTGATTTCTACTTTTGTGCCAAATTCTTTTTGGCCCACAGGTCGCACAGAAACATTCACATCACACCGCAAGGAACCTTCTTGCATATTCCCATCACTAACTCCAAGGTAACGGACAATTCGCCTTAGTTCTTGAGCATATTCGGCAGCTTCAACTCCAGAACGCATATCCGGTTCCGATACAATTTCGATTAATGGCACACCAGCACGGTTGTAGTCCACCATCGAATAAGTTGAACCAGCTAGGCGATCGCTACCTCCGTGGACTAACTTACCTGCATCTTCCTCCATGTGCAGTCTGGTAATACCAATTTTTTTACGAGTTGCATTACCATCTTCGTCTACTATCTCTACTTCTAGCCAACCATGTTCGGCAATGGGTAAGTCATACTGAGAGATTTGATAATTTTTCGGTAAGTCTGGGTAAAAATATTGTTTCCGGTCAAATTTACTGTAGGGTGCAATTTGGCAATTTAGGGCCAATCCTGCTTTAACGGCATATTCTAGAACTTTTTGATTAAGTACAGGTAATACTCCTGGCATTCCCATACATATTGGGTCAATGTTGGTATTGGGAGTAACACCAAATTCTGTAGAGGAATTAGAGAAAATTTTAGTTTGTGTACTAAGCTGACAATGGGTTTCTAGACCAATAATCGCTTCATACTCTGTTTTAACTTTGACAGTTGTGGTCATAATTTAGAAATTAAATCGAATAAGTCGTATATTAGATTTTATAATCAAACATCTTAATTTTGTGGATGAGGGCGGGTTTGTCTATATGTAGGGGCGGGTTCCCACCTTAAATTAACCAGTCTAGTCATTAGATTACATAAACCCGCCCCAGAATAAATACGGAGTTTATGAAGTGGATTCAGACGAGTTTATCTAGATGTAGGGGCGGGTTCCCACGTTAAATTAACCAGTCTAGTCATTAGATTACATAAACCCGCCCCAGAATAAATACGGAGGACGGGTTTATTTATATTTGTTGACCATGGATATTTCCTGTAGAAGAGGGCGTGTTTATTTATATTTCGGATTGAGTATCGAAATTTGCTCTAGAACCCGCCCCTACGGATATTGATCTATGTGTAGGGGCGGGTTCCCACCTTAAATTAACCAGTCTAGTCATTAGATTACATAAACCCGCCCCAGAATTAATATAGAATCCGGATAATTACTATAGCTTGCGTCATTGCGACTGGAACGGAGTGGAAGGAAGCAATCTCAGAGGGATTGCTTCCTATCGTCGCAATGACGACTGTTCAACCGGATTCTATATAATACCCACGGAGGGTTTATTTATATTTACGGTTAAGCATCGAAATTTCCTGTAGAAGAGGGCGGGTTTATTTATATTTCGGATTGAGTATCGAAATTTGCTCTAGAACCCGCCCCTACGGATTTATATATTCATCTAGATGTAGGGGCAGGTTCCCACGGTAAATTAACGAGTCTAGCCATTAGATCAAATAAACCCGCCCCAGAATAAAATAGCTAAGAGAAATTTGTGGCCTACTTCATATAAACTTCATATAAACTTCATCAAAACTTCATATAAACTACGGACATCTTCATCAAAACTTCATATAACTTAGATTTTTTTTCAGTATAGTTATTTATATAAGACGTAAAAATATTACATTTTTAGTTATGAGTTTATAGATTAATAAATCTTATAAACCCATTGCTAATTTAGTCAAATTTTATAGTTACTCATCTCAAAGTAAAATTTACTGCCTACAATTAAATTCTTCTAAATTGTTGAAATCATATGAAATCTTCTTATTCAATATACCTCAAAAAACTAACTCCTGTAAAAGTAGCGTTAGGCGCTTCTGTTGCTTTACTGGGTTTTGCTGGAACTGCTAATGCTGCCGGATTGACTCGCCCCTTTCCTATTTCTAATGAAGAGATTAACCAATATCTAATGACTGGAACTGGAAATGGTGCGAACCAAGATGCTATAAACCTCCAAAACATTGAATTTGGGGCTAATACAAAGAAGAAAGCTGGTGATCCTACGGATATTAAGGACTCTAATAACGTTATTTCTGATGATGATCCTAACAATGTCGGTGTCTTTGAGAAGCGTTGGGATGAGGAAAAAGGAATCCTGACAAGTGATCAGGATGAAAACCCATTGCCATTTACTAATGCTCCACTCTTTGCAGGTATTGATAATAGTGGTACTGCCGCTGTTACCTCAAAAACTGGTAAATTTTCCTATTCCAATAGTACTGCATATACAGATACAGATTTTGCAATAAGGTGTGCTTCAAATAACGGTACTGCAACAGGTGAATGTCAAAACAATGATAGTAGTAATTCAAGATGGAGGACTAGCGATGGCATTCAATCTGGTGTTATTAATTCCAACACTATTGATCAATATAAAGATAAGATCAGCACTAACGGTTTCATCGATGACGGTGCAGGTGTAGTAGGTGAGTATGACCACGATAATTTGATAAAAGAGCTTGAAGACGCATGGACTTATGTTGACGGCTTAGATAACAAAGTTGACTATACTATTGACTATAAAGCAGAAGATTTTAAAGATGGTTACTCTCTCTTCGATATTGATAGTAAGGATACGGATGGTGATGGATTCGCTATCATCGACATTAATGCAGGAGACGATAACTTTGATATAAACAACTTCGACTGGGTTTTAGATGGAGATGGTTCCACCTTTGCTATTTTCCGGATTCGTGGTAATAGCAATATGCTAATGAGCAACTCCAGTATTACTCTTGGCACAGGAGGTATAGGTAATGGTTCACCTGATAATCCAATAAATAGTTTAGGTGCAATATTTGTCCACTATGAAGAACCAACAGGAAATACTGATCAAGTATTCGATTTTGATAATGTAATCTTAAACGGTGTTGGTTTCTGGGACTTAAATGCTTTCCGTGGTGGTAACTATGATGATACGGTGCAGACAGAGCTTAATATACAGAATGGTCAAGGTTGCTCTCAATTTATCAGTAGTAAACACGACTTTGACAACGGTCGTTATAACCTTTGTGCTGCCGCAGCATACGAAAAAATGACTCACGAGCCAACAAAACGTGTACCAGAACCAGGAAGTGTTATAGCTTTAGCATTCATCGGTGGTGGAATATTCCTTACCCGTCGTCGCCAAAACGGTTAATTAACCATCTATAATTAATTCTTGTAATTAGAGGTTGGAAGTGAGATTGTACTTCTAACCTTATTTTGTTTTTTCATCTGTTATAGAAGCCATTTGGTATCTCTAAAAAATTAGCTGGAGAGATGGAGAGATGGGAAGATGATGAAGCAAGGGGCTATTTTTATACTTTTTTCCCTATTCTATTTCACCGAAATTCTGACTCCTGTCTCCTGTCTCCTGACTCCTGTCTCCTAATCCTCACTTTTGCAAAGATACTGTTAGGGGTTCTATATATAACAACTATTCAAGCAGATTTGATATCACCCATGGGAGTTAGGTTAGCAGTATATCAATATTGTCTGTTTACTCAAGAAAAGTTTAAAATTATTTAATTTCCTATCTTGATAAATACACAGTATGAAAAATGTCAAACTTTTTTTCCACGCCTTCCAGAGTTTTTGGGCAATTGGTAAACTATATTGGTGGGAATCTCCAGAGAAATGGCGAGCAATTGGTTTATTTATATTGCTGCTTTGTTTGCTCAGTTTAGATTCAACTATAGGAGTTAATCAACTCAAACAACAAGGAGAATTAATTTCTGCTTTAGTTGATAGGGACTCTCAGAGATTCTGGCAATCTGCATTTTTCTATATTGGTGCTTCTATTGTGTTAGCGGTGACCGTTGCTACTTGGCAGTATGTAGAAGATAAAATTCGTCTGTATTCTAGAGAGTTCTTGACTAAATATTATTTAGATAAATATTTTCAAAATAATTGTTTTTATAGAGTCAATACTTTTTATCGAGAAATTGATAATCCAGACCAGCGAATTGCAGAAGATATTGCCTCATTTTGTCATCGTTCTATAACTCTATTTCGGCAGTTTACTTTAGCAATTATTAACCTGGTTCAATTTGGAATTTTACTATGGGAACAATCAAATTTATTGGTTCTAATTTTAGTCATATATTCTCTCGGAGGTATGCTAATTACAACTATAGGTTTTGGTAAAATTTTGATTCCAATTAAAAAGGAACAACTGAAACGAGAGGCAAATTTTCGATTTGGTTTAGTCAGAATTAGAGAGAATGCTGAATCAATTGCTTTTTATCATGGAGGTAATAGAGAATTTAGCTACATTAAGCAGATATTTGCTCCGGTTTTAAGTATTTATAATAAAGTAATTACTTGGGAGAGAAACTTAGATATTTTTCAAAACGTATATGGTTATATTACTTGGATGTTACCAGCTTTAGTTATTGGTCCGAGAATTTTGGCAGGGGAACCAGGGTTAGAAGTGGGAGCAATACAAAAAGCGAATGGAGCTTTTGGAAGGGTCTTTAAATCCTTGAATATCATTGTTAGAATGTTTGAATTTCTTACCAGTTTTATCGCAGGTATTGAACGTTTAGAGAGTTTTGTCAAAGTTCTAGAAGAATCAGAAGCATCACCAGTTGACGGTAGTCAAACAATTGATACTGTTGAAGACTCACGTTTAAGCTTACACCATATGACTTTGCAAACTCCTAATTATCAACGAACTTTAGTTAAAAATGTATCTATAGAATTACAACCGGGAGAAGGACTATTAATTGTGGGAGTGAGTGGTGGTGGAAAGAGTTCGATTTTGAGAGCGATCGCTGGTTTATGGAATTCTGGAACGGGAAAAATTTACCGACCAAAATTAGCAGATATTCTGTTTTTACCACAACGTCCTTATCTGATTTTAGGTTCCTTGCGAGATCAACTGTTATATCCACGCACTGACTTAAATATTGCTGATGCAGAAATTTACCGAGTGCTAGAAGAAGTTAATTTACCAGACTTAGCTGAAAGATTTGGTGGTTTAGATACTGTTGAAGATTGGGATAGTGTTTTGTCAATGGGAGAACAACAGCGCGTAGCTTTTGCTCGTTTATTGCTAACTAAACCCCGCTATGCAATTTTAGACGAAGCAACGAGCGCTCTAGATGTGCAAAATGAACGAAGTCTTTACCAACATTTGCAAAGTTTATCAACGACTTATATTAGTGTCGGACACCGCCCAACTTTGCTGCAATATCACCATCAAGTTTTGGAAGTTATGGGCGATCAAACTTGGCGAGTGAGTTCTGCACAAGATTATCAGTTTATGACGACTTAAGCATAAGCATCTCTAGTAGGGGCACATCGCGATGTGCCCCTACAAATGGTGTATCATTGGATATTTTTTGTAATATAGAATCCGGATAATTACTATAGCTTGCGTCATTGCAACTGGAACGGAGTGGAAGGTTTCGCTTTCCTACGGAATGCTAAAGCAAACGCGACATGAATGCGGAGCATTCCGTCAGGAAAGCAATCTCGTGGGACCTCTGAGATTGCTTCCTATCGTCGCAATGACGACTGTTCAACAGGATTCTATATAAGTTTTGTTTATGTCAATTCATTAATACTGATATCAAGTAATATTAATTAACCCCAATGTAGGGACGTTCCATGCAACGTCCCTACGAGGTTGAGGAAAGATTTTTTATTACAGTTATTTAATGATATAGAATCCGGTTATATAGTATATGTTGATAATTCTATAATTTTCAGTATTCAATCTCCCCTACTCCCCTACTCCCCTACTCCCCTACTCCCCTACTCCCGACTATACAAGAACTATTCAACCGGATTTGATATGAGACATCATATTAGGGTTCTGAAAATTTTTTTTGTGCGGTGTGTGTAGTCAGTAGGAGTATTGCACCACAAAAGTATTATTCTTCATGCTTCATGGAATATGCTGTATAGAAGCCCTAAGCGGCTCTATAAAATTAGCTGGAGAGATGGGGAGATGATGAAGCAAGGGGCTATTTTTATACTTTATTCTATTTCACCGAAATTATGACTCCGCGCCTCCGCGCCTCCTGTCTCCCCTCCTGCTCCCCTCCAGGGAGGGGCGGGGGTGGGTTGTCTCCTGTCTCCTGTCTCCTGTCTCCTGTCTCCTAATCCTCACTTTTGCTCATATTCCAAATTGGTTCTATATATACTATCTAATTTAACCTACATTAAATTCTGCATCAGCAAATGGCCAATTCAAACCACTACTGATGAAGAATTATATTACTCATAAACTTACTAATTTGATATCATTCCTAATCTTCCTTAAAATTATCATCTTCTAATCCTTGATTTTTAACTCTTTTGACTAATGATAGAAAACTCCAAGCAGATTTTTCTTCAGCTTCATTAGTTGGTGGAGCAAGGACAGTTAACCCACTCGGAATACACTCTACCTCAATAGGAGTAGTACCAATAATTTCACCGTCAAGTACAACTTTTTGCGGTGGTTTTGTACTGACTTTTACCCGTTTTGTGCGCAAACCAATAGTGTCTTCATGTTGAGC
>JBFRWR010000293.1:0-7700 GCA_051439685.1 Trichodesmium sp. | reverse complement strand
TCTCAGGAATCAAAGAGTAAGCAGCTTGTTGAACCCGGTCATGCAAAAACTTATAGTCAAGATTTATCTGTTTATCTTTAATAGTTAACCGCGACAATTTATCATCTTTAAAAAACTTATAAATCTGACTCTGAGGTAAAATAAACCCCTCCTGTAACGCCTGCCACAAAACATTCGCTACTGCAGACTCTGACTGTCGAGAAACAATTGCTAATGTTGCTAAATCAAACTGATTTCCGATACAAGCAGCTAACTTTAATAATTCCTGAGTTTCTTGAGGCAACTTCTGCAATTGTAATGCCATAAATTTAACCACATCATCTGTTAGTATCAGTTCTTGAACTTTAGTAATATCACATTCCCAATGTCTTAGTTTCAAGTTAAAACTGATTAATTGTTCTCCATAAAGTGCCGTGATAAATTGATTAGTAAAAAAAGGATTTCCTTTTGTCTTTTGATAAACTAACTTTGTTAAAGGTTGAGCAAGTTGAGGAGGACAACTGAGAGTATCTGCTACTAAATTATTGATGTCTTGTGGTGATAATGGTGCTAAATTAATTTGATTGATTTTGGCTTTTTGCTTGATAATTTCATCTAATGTTAAAATTAATGGATGACTAGGGAAAACTTCATTATCTCGATAAGCACCAATTATTAACAAATAGGAAATATCCGGCTCACTCATCAACAGTTTTAGTAATTGTAACGAAGCAGAATCTGCCCATTGTAAATCATCTATAAAAATGACTAAAGGATGTGTTTTTTTTGTAAATACTTGAATAAATTTTACAAATAATAAATTAAATCTATTTTGTGCTGTAATTCCTGATAATTCTGCCACATCAGGTTGTTTACCAATAATTTGCTCTAGTTCAGGAATTACCTCAATAATTACTTGCCCATTTTCTCCCAAAGCATCTAAAATATTATCTTTCCACTGCTGAAGTTTCCCATCACTTTCTGATAGTAATTGTCTCATTAAATCCTGGAAAGCTTGAACAAATACTAGGAAAGGAACATTCCGATTAAATTGGTCAAATTTTCCTTTAATAAAATAACCCCGTTGTTTAACAATAGGTTTATGAATTTCATTGACAACTACAGTTTTACCAATTCCAGAAAATCCAGCAACTAAAAATAATTCTACATTTCCTTCACCTACTCTTTCAAAAACAGTAAGTAACTGCTGAACCTCAGATTCTCGACCATAAAGTTTTTCGGGAATAACAAAACGGTCTGATAAATCTAATTCACCTAACTTAAATAGTTCAAGTTTTCCCTGAGTTTCTAATAAATTGAGGCATTTTTCTAGGTCATGCTTTAACCCCAATGCACTTTGATAACGATCCTCAGCATTTTTCGCCATTAATTTCATCACAATATTTGCCACAACTTCGGGAATATTTTCACTACTAACTGAAACAGGTTGACGAGCAATATGACTGTGAATTAACTCCATCGGATCGGTTGACTCAAACGGTAGTTTTCTACTTAGTAATTCATATAATGTTACCCCCAGAGAATAGAAATCACTACGGTAGTCAATTCCCCTGTTCATTCTTCCTGTTTGTTCGGGAGAAATGTAAGCTAAAGTTCCTTCTAAAATATTCGTATTTTGAATTTCTTGAGTTTCTTTGGAAAGTAAAGAAGCAATACTAAAGTCAATAAGTTTAATTTCTAATGTTTGGGGATGAATTAGAATATTTGCAGGTTTAATATCTTTATGAATAATGCGATTTTGATAAAGTTCTTCTAAGATATTAGCTAGTATAATCCCTATTTTGAGACACTGATTCAGGCTAATAATATGATTTTTTCTATATTCAGCAAGGGAAATATACCCCTCATCTAGCATCACCAATACTAAACTGTTACGATAGTTTTCTAGAGATATAGGTTTAACAATTTTTGGCGAGTCAAGATTCTTGGTAATGATGTATTGATTTTGAAATTTAACAAGTTCGTAAAAAGTCGGATATTCACTACGGAGAAACTTGAGAATAACCGATTTTTGATCTGATGTTCGTTTACCACGATAAACTAAAGACTTCATTCCCTCATGCAAAAGGCTTTCTATTTGATAGCTGGGAAGGTGAATTTTTGATTCAGTCATTGTCTTAACCTTTTGAAAGTTTAATTTTATTAACAACACCCTTTTCTCGATTGAATAATCTCAGTTATTTTATTCATCTAAGTAAGTCGGTGTGAAAAAACAGAGGTATGTAACAAAATGCAAAATCCCTAAAATTCTCTTGACTGTTGCCTTCCTATAACGACAATTTTCAACGCCAACCTACTTATACAAATAATATATAATATTTTCCTTTTAATCATAGGATTAAGTGAAAAATCCTTGTAACTACGGTTATAAATACACAAAAATAATTTGCTATTAGTTAATGATACGGATGCTTAATCATTAACTAACAGCAAAGATAAAATTCTAGATTAATTAGGATTTGCGTATGGAAAAAAAGTCTTTTTGTTGAGGTAGGGAGTAGGAAGTAGACATCTCCAAAAATGAAAAATAAAATCAATTCCTATCCATAAATTATTAATTACTCCCCCCTGTTCCCCCTCTCCACTAAGAAATTCCTAAAAGCATAACTACTTACTAATCTAATTACATTGAATATAAGGTTTCCATACCCAGCCTACTTGTCGAGGATTAGCTGTAGACTTAACGTAAACCCATTTTGATTTAGACTGTTGTCCTGGTGGTGGTTGTATTACTTGCAGTTGAGTCCCTTTCTCAAAAGCATAAGGCATCCGATTACTTCGGGGGTTAGGGAAATCTTGAACTGGTATATTGGGGTAGTTTGGCGAACCTACAGCCTGACACATACTTCCTATGGGTATTCCACCTGTTCTATTTCCTGTATCAGGGAGTTGTTGATTGTTGCAATTTTTGAGATAAGGAGTATATACCCAGCCTTGAGTATTATTCGGCCCAGTTACTTGAGACCATTGTCCATCATTAGATTTATTAATGATTGTTACAGGAGTACCATCATTGAAAAAGGCGATATTTTTACCTCCACCTGGTTGATCTCGGAAATCTACTCCTCTACGGTTATCTGCGGGTGAAGACTGAAGCTGACAGACTTGTTGTTGTTGAGCTAATAAAAATTGATTTGTTTGTTTAACTGATGGACTCGACTGGTTCGCCCTAGCAATGTTTGGTATTTGACTGCCGAAGAAAGATAGAGAAGTTATTGTTAATATCGCTAGATAATTTAGTTTCTGCTTCATGTTATTTTGCATCAATATTCTGAACTATTTGTAATTACAAGTTTAGCTACCAACTATCTAAATATAAATTTCGGATACTTTGATTATTCTTTATACTTTATTTAGATAAAAATACCTTTTTTAAAAATTGGTGCTAGTGAGTTAATTGTTATATTTTCATCTAAATCATTTTTTGTATAAGTGAAGTTTAGTGACTTAATAAAATCCTGATTTACCTTTGATAAATTGAGCGAAAATTACCATAATTTTCTGCTTTTTACTTTTGTAACAAAGAAGCGGTAGGTAAAATTATTTGCTCTGTTATTTAATATGAGGAAAATAAGGAATTTAAGGGGGAGCGACTATAAATTTGATTAGTAAAAATTTCAAAAAAACTCAATTTATCTACTCATAATTAAGACTGTATTTGATAAATTGTAGCACCGCTACAAGTAAAGCAGATAAACTGGGTTTGTATCAAATCCCTTGTCATACTAACATTCACATTCAAAAAAACCGGTTTCTGAGAACACTTCCCTTGCCACAGCACTTTTAATTTAGGAAATTACCTCTGCTCCCTACCTTAGCAACAAAGACTTTTGAGCGCAAACCCTAAGACTAGAGAAACCGGGTTTATATCAAACGCCGTACCATACTCACATCTGACTACTATAAACCCAGTTTCTGACAACTTTTCCCAGACAAACCAGGTTAAAATTCAAACGTTATTTTCTGAAGGCAAATTATCCCTAACTACAAAACTTCTCTACACAACGGACAAACATTTCCACTCCCATTCCTAAAGCTGTTTCATCAAAATTAAATCTCGGATGATGGTGGGGATAAGCTAAATTTTTCTCAGCATTTGCTGAACCTAAAAAGAAATAACAACCAGGTACTTCCTGTAGAAAAAATGACATATCCTCACCCCCCATAGTTTGACATTCCGGTACAACACCTGCCGGAGTTTCTACTATTGATTCAGCAACACTTCTAACTAAATCTGCAATTTTTGAATCGTTAATTAATGGAGGATAAAGAGGATTATAATTAAACTCATAACTCGCTCCATGACTTTCACAAACTCCGGCAATAACTTGCTCAATTCGTTTAGCAAAATAATCTTGATAAGCTAAATTAAAATAACGTACAGTACCAGTCATTCTAGCAGTAGCAGCAATAACATTAAATGCTCTACCCGCATTTAACTGCCCCACAGTCACAACTGCTGAATCTATAGGATTAATATTCCGAGCTACTATTGTTTGTAAAGCATTAACAATTTGTGCTGCAACTACAATAGAATCTACGGTTTGATGTGGCATTCCTCCATGCCCACCTTTGCCCAAAATTGTACAACTAAATCTTTCGGTAGCTGCCATTAAAGCACCACTACGAACTCCTACTGTACCCAATGGCAGATTATTCCACAAGTGCAAACCAATCATTGCATCTACATCAGGATTTTTCAGTACCCCCTCTTCAATCATTGGTTTAGCGCCTCCAGGTCCTTCTTCGGCAGGTTGGAAGATGATTTTGACTATGCCGCTAAAATCTTGACGATGAGTCGTGAGATAATGGGCAGTACCGAGGGCGATCGCTGTATGTCCATCATGGCCACAGGCGTGCATAATACCATCATGTATGGATCTATATGGGATGTCGTTTAATTCTTGTATTGGTAGTGCATCTAAATCTGCTCTAATACCAATTACAGGACCGGGTTTACCGCTGTTAATAGTTGCTACTATACCTGTGTTAGCAACTCCTTTTTGATGTTCGATACCCCATTCTTGCAATTTTTGGCAAATAAATTTTCCTGTTAGGTATTCTTTGAAACCTAGTTCTGGTCTTTTATGTAGATGTCGTCGCCATTCAACTAATAGGGGTTGTAGTTGTCTAATTTCTGGGCGTAGTTGAGATTGATCGACGGAATTTGATGTGGGAACAGTTGAAACCATGTTTTTTATAATTAGTTATTAATTGGTAATTGTTGTTGTTAAAGGAAAAAATTGTTCTAAGTGGAGGTTAGATGCTACTTTTGCTAATTTTCCTAAATCAGTAATATCTGCTAAATGTGGTATAATTCCACAAACTTTTACTTGGGTTAAGGATTCAATTAAGTCAACTGGAGTCCAGTCAGCTATTTCTTCCTCAGAGCAGGGTTTGACACAGTTGAGGATAATTCCTCGGAGGTTAACTTTCATTTGACGAGCTAGAGCGACATTCGCTACTGTTTGAGCGATCGCACCTAATTTTACTGGTACAACCAACACTGTAGGTAAATGCCAATCCCTAGCTATATCTGCTACTATGAGTTCGTGAGTTACAGGGGAACCTAGTCCTCCTAAACCTTCGACTAACACAAAGTCTTTTTGCTGTCGCAAAGTTGTAAAAGTTGACCATACCCCACCTAATTCTACCAGACGGCCTTCCCGTTCTGAAGCCACTGGAGGAGCAACTGGTTTTTCATACCATAAAGGATTGATTTCGTCAAGGGATTGGTCCAGAGAAAATAGTTGGGTGTAGAGTTCGCGATCGCCGATACCAGTTTGAATAGGTTTAAATAAGCCTAAACTAAGATTTTTATGGTAAGTTTGCCAGTAGGCAGTAAGAGCGATCGTTAATATGGTTTTGCCTGCATCAGTATCAGTTGCAGTAATTAATAGTTCTTTCAAAGTATTTACTCTGGAATATATTTTTTAGTTATTGTATTCTAAGATTAGGGAATAGGGAAGAGGGAGTAGGGAGTAGGGGAGACGCGGAGATAGGGAGTAGGGAGTGGGGGAGTAGGGAGTGGGGAGTAGGGGAGACACGGAGACGGGGAGACGCGGAGACACGGAGATAGGGAGTAGGGGAGACACGGAGATGCGGAGTAGGGGAGTAGGGGAGTAGGGGAGTAGGGGAGAAAGAATAGATGATTTCAGCGGGATAATTTATTTTATTTTTGATTATTTAAAAAGAGAGAGGGGAAGGATGAAAATAAGAGAATAGAAATTTTTTTCAACTTTTTTTCCTCTATTATTTGTTGAGTTTAAAGACGACAATTATAAATTCATCTATAGCAATGCTAAATAGGTTGCGGGCAATCAAAAAGTAGATAAAGAAATAAAATTCTTCCCTGTTACTTGTTTCCTCAAACCAATTAAAATTTGGTTGTGCAGAGCGTAAAGTCTGGGATAAGTAATAGAATGGGTTTGGAGACCAAACCCCTACGGATATTGTAGTTATTCTTATATGTATTCATGTTTTTTGCTATTGCGATCTTATAGATACACTTTTCCTCTAGGATTGCTATAATACATTTTCTCTGAAAAAAATTGACTTTATTAATTTATCAAACCCAATAATTTATAGAATATATTTATTTATGGCATTTGCACCCTTATTTCCAATTTTACATCCAACATTAAAGTTTGCTTTTCCTAAATGTCTATGGTTAGGAAATCCAGAAAAGCCAGAAATTACTTTAACCTTTGATGATGGACCACATCCAGAATATACACCTCAATTATTAGAAGTTCTCGATTATTATCAGATCAAAGCTAACTTTTTTTGGTTAGGTATGTGTGTAGATACTTATCCAGAAATTGCTAAAGCAGTATATGAAAAAGGTCATTGGATTGGTTTACATGGCTACAAACATATATCATTTCCTCAACTAACTTCTACTCAACTAAAATCTAGTTTAGAAAAGACTCAGCTTTCTATTTATAATGCTTGTGGATTAGCAGCAAAATCAGTTTGTGATGTTCGTCCTCCAAATGGAATATTTTTACCTCAAACTCTAAAATTATTAGAGGAATGGGGATACCGAAATGTCATGTGGAGTGTAGTACCTGAAGATTGGGTCAGACCAGGAATTTCTGTTGTAGTTAAGCGAGTAGTTCAGCAAACCTCTAATGGTTCAATTATTGTCTTGCATGATGGATGTTATGGTGGTCAGGATGTGGCAAAAACTGTTGCCGAAATAATTCCTATTTTACTAGACAAAAAATACAAGATTATTAGCATAGATAAAATGTGGCAAACAAAAATAAGCTAAGTATTTAGCAATGAGGATTTACAGCAGATTCCAGGTATATAAAGTACAGAAATTAATAATTAAATGTTCCCCGTGTGGGCATCTTGCCCGCGATGAGTGTACCTCACTAAAATGGAATCTGCTGTATCAAATAAAAGACAATATAATTGTGTATTAATTCCATAAAATTTGACAGAAAAAAAATCTAGGTGTTTGATTGACAAATCTCTCTCTCGTTTTTGTGTAGAGAGCAAATACCAATAGATTTTTGTTGCTGTGCTTACCGAATTAATTAATTATTAATAATTAATAGTTGAAGCGTCAATAATTAATTATTCATTCAACAATTAAGGTTTAAAGCCTCCCCTTGGCTGTGCCGCGAGCTGTCGCTCTACAAGGGGATAAATCAAAAAAATTTCCAAGAGCGCCAATCCCCTTCTTGAAA
>JBFRWR010000292.1:0-12244 GCA_051439685.1 Trichodesmium sp. | reverse complement strand
TAGGAATGTTTACTGGGTATTCAGCATTGGCAATGGCGGAAGCGTTGCCAGAAGATGGGCGGATGGTTGCTTGTGAAGTCGATCAATATGTATCTGACTTTGCTAGAGCTTGTTTTGACAAGTCTCCTGATGGTAGTAAAATATCAATCGAAGTTGCTCCAGCTATAGAAACTATGAAAAAGTTGGTAGATGCAGGAGAAACTTTTGATTTAGTATTTATTGATGCTGATAAAGGAGGGTATATAGAATATTTTAAAATGCTCTTAGATACAAATTTATTAGCAACAAATGGATTTATTTGTGTCGATAATACTTTACTCCAAGGGCAACCTTATCTCCCTCCAGAAAAACGTACTCCTAATGGAGAAGCGATCGCTCAATTTAATAGTTTTGTAGCAAAAGATCCCAGAGTAGAACAAGTTTTACTGCCTTTACGAGATGGGGTGACAATTATTAGACGAAAGTAGCAATTATCGAAGGACAAATAATTCCCCTATCCTTGGGTGCAATTCCTCTTGTTTAGGTAAAATCATTCCAATTTTTCGGAGCAAAATAAAATGTTAATTACAAGCTTAAAGAGCAAACTCCATAGAGTTAAAGTAACTCAAGCAGAGTTATACTACGAAGGTTCGATTACCATCGATGAAGAACTACTGAAAACTGCGGGTATTCTTGCCCATGAAAAAGTACAGATAGTTAATGTTAATAATGGTTCCCGACTGGAAACATATACTATTCCTGGTGAATGGGGTAGCCGAACAATTTGTCTGAATGGCCCTGCTGCCAGAATGAATTCTGTAGGCGACGAAGTAATAATTATTGCCTACGCTCAAATGACAGAAGATGAGGCACTTTTACATCGTCCGAAAGTGATTTTAGTGGATGAAAATAACAATCCACGTACTTAACTAAAGTATCCATTAGACAAGCTTCATAGAGAAAATATTAATATTTTTTCTATGAAAAATTACCATTTTGTAATTTAAAATTGATATAATTTATTACCTGTAAAAAACCTAAAGCTGCTTAATAGTTTTAATTGAAAATAATGTCTTTACTAGACTACTAACATGGCATTCATATTATTTGTTCAAGGGCGTCTTTATGCACTGTGCCAAAATATTGGTACAATTGCTTTATTATTAATAGTGTTACCTTTTAATTTGCTAATGGTAACACTATCGATTATATGGAATTTTATCGGTAAGCCTTTTCAAGCAAAAATAGTAGCCGAAAATCCTAAAAACGTCTTAATTACGGGTGCAAAAATGACAAAATCTTTGCAACTTGCCCGTTCATTTCATGCAGCCGGACACAAAGTTTTTCTATTAGAATCTAATAAATATTGGTTATCAGGAAATAGGTTTTCTAATACTGTTTCAGGTTTCTACACTGTACCTGCACCAAACAAAAATTGGGATAGTTATTGTCAGGAATTAGTGGAGATTATTAAAAACAAAAACATAGATATATTTATCCCTGTATCTAGTGCTGTTGTTAGCTACTATGAATCCTTGGTTAAACCAATTTTATCTCCCTATTGTGAAGTATTTCACTTTGACCCTGACATTACTAAGATGTTAGATAATAAATTTACTTTTATTGAAAAAGCTAAAAGTTTTGGTTTGTCTGTACCTAAATCATTTTTAATTACAAACCCAGAACAAATTATCAATTTTAATTTTGCTGCTGATGGGAGTAAATATATTCTCAAGAGTATTAATTACGACTCGGTGCGTCGTTTAAATATGACAAAACTGCCAATGAATTCCAAATCAAAAATGGAGGAATTTATTAACAGCTTACCTATTAGTGAAGAGAATCCCTGGATTATGCAGGAATTTGTTAAAGGGAAAGAATATTGTACTCATAGCACTGTAAGAAAAGGAAAAATTAGATTGTATTGCTGTTGTGAATCTTCAGAATTTCAAGTAAATTATCAGCACGTCGAACAACCTAAAATTTACGAGTGGGTAGAAAAATTTGTTAGAGAATTAAATATTACTGGGCAAATTTCCTTTGACTTTATTCAGACAGAAGATGGTAGAGTATTTCCCATAGAATGTAATCCTAGAACTCACTCAGCTATTACAACTTTTCACGACCATCCAGAAGTAGCAAATGCTTATTTAAAAGATAGTCAAAATGATAATGAAACCTCAATATTACCACTACCAAATAGTAAACCTACTTATTGGACTTACCATGAACTTTGGCGACTGACAGAAATTAAGTCTTTGGGTAAATTAAAAACTTGGATGAAGAGAATTACTGCCGGAACAGATGCAATTTTTCAGGTAAACGATCCTTTACCATTTTTGATGGTACACCATTGGCAAATACCTTTACTATTATTGGGGAATCTGCGAAAATTAAAAAGCTGGGTGAGCATCGACTTTTGTATTGGGAAACTGGTAGAATTGCAGGAAGAATAAATCTAATGTAGGGGCTTAGTCTGGTAGTCTGGTAGGGTGCGTTTCCGCTAAGAGCGGACATGAAAAGACGGCTAAAGTATAGACTGTGAAAGGTATTTAGGAATCCGGCGTAACGCACCATTACCTAAGCGTCGATCCACCAGAAACTATTCAATGGTGCGTTACGGCGTCATGTAATGTTTGACAGTTCAACCTAGTTTGTAGTGAGCGCCTTTTCATGTTGCGCAGCAAAACGCACCCTACTGGACCGACTGAAACCTTAATTATCCATTATTAATTATTAATTATCAATTATTAATTATCCATTAAAAAACTATTTTTATGGAAAAAAAAATTTGGATTGCAATTACATTTATTGCCTTTTTACTGTCATTTACAGTAGTAGGTATTTATTCAGCAACCCAAAAACAAAACACCACAAATGATTATCTACTTGCCAGTAGAAATGTTAACCCCTGGTTCACAGCATTGTCAGCAATGGCAACAGGTCAAAGTGGCTTATTATTTATTGGTAATGTTGGCTTTGCTTATGTCGCAGGATTTTCTGCCGTTTGGATACCTGTGACTTGGGCGGTTGGAGACTATATCGCTTGGTGGTTTGTCTTCAGAAAATTAAGGATTATTTCTGAGGAAACAAACTCAGATACAGTTTCATCCTTTCTTGGTAACAACAACGAAAAAGGGCGATCAATAACCATTGTTTCCGCCATAATTACGATCGCTTTTCTCGGTTCTTATGCTGCTGCGCAACTGGTGGCAGGAAGTAAAGCACTTAACGCTGTATTTGGTTGGAATTATCAGTTAGGAATCATCGCTGGTGCTATAATTGTAGTTATCTATTGTTTTTCTGGTGGTATCCGTGCTTCCATTTGGACAGATTCAGTCCAGGCAATTTTGATGATTATTTCTCTACTGATATTATGTACAGTAGGAATCATTGAATGTGGAGGTTTTAGCGGACTTGCCACCAAATTAAATACTATAGATCCAAGTTTGACAAATTGGATACCCTCTGATAAAGCATGGGGATTTTTGCCCTATTGTTTGGGATGGGTTGTCGCAGGGTTTGGTGCCGTTGGGCAACCTCATATTTTGGTGCGAGGAATGGCAATTAACTCCGCAAATAATCTGACTTTAGCCCGTAATATTAAATTTGTTTGCGCTCAAATAACATCTGCTGCAGCTTTTGGGGTAGGATTAACTGCAAGAGCTTTGCAAATAGAATCCATGCAAGGAACTGACCCAGAATTAGCACTACCCTATTTATCCCTAGAATTTTTGCCAGTGGTGTTGGTGGGGTTGATGTTAGCTGGATTATTTGCTGCTACTATTTCGACTGCTGACTCGCAAATACTTTCCTGTTCTGCTGCGCTAACTCAAGATTTAGTTCCCACTGCTGCTAACTCATACAAAATGGCAAAAATTGGAACTTTGATAGTGACAGCTATTGTATTAGCGATCGCTCTGACTGGAGAAAGTAGTGTATTTGGTTTAGTGATTTTTTCTTGGTCAGCTTTAGCCTCTGGTTTGGGGCCGTTATTGGTATTGCGGGTGTGGCAAAAACCAGTAAGTGTTCCAATAGCAATAACAATGATGATTTCTGGTATTATTGTTGCCATAACCTGGAATTGGGGACTCAAATTATCAAGTGCTATTTATGAAGTGCTTCCCGGTATGGCAGCAGGTTTCCTGGTTTACTTAATTGCTCAGTTTTTTACCAAGCATCAAGAAACAAGATGAATGATCAATTGCAATTATTATTGCCGATAGAATCCTTAGCTGTATTCAGGAAAAACCAATGCCTTACAGTCAATTCACCCTGGAGGAACTCAAACAAAAATTTAACATAACCCTGACAGGAAGCAAAGGCAAATTTAACAACTTACCAGAAGTTGCCCCCAGTCAATTTCTACTCGAAGCTTTAGAAGAATATGTACCCTTAGCAGTAGCTATTGGTTCCGAAAAAGCTCGATCTGAATTAATAGTTGCACCAATTTTAGTAGCAATAAAAAAACATTTAAACAAACAGATAAGCTTATTTTCTGGCATTGAGTTTAATGTTGACATAGAACTAGGATTAAATAGCTTTTGCGATTTTATTATTAGCAATTCCACCCAACAATTTTTCATTGAATCGCCAGTTATTGCCTTAGTAGAAGCTAAAAACGACAATCTCAAATCTGGTTTAGCTCAATGTATAGCAGAAATGGTTGCCGCTCAAATTTTCAACCAACGTCAAGGAAACGAGATTTCCAAAATTTATGGAGCTATTACTACTGGAACTATTTGGCAATTTTTAGAGTTACAAGGTGAAACAGTAGTATTAGATTTGCAGGAATATTCTGTAGAAAACTTATCAAAAATTTTAGGAATATTAAGCAGTTTTATTAATTAGTAATTATGAAATTCAAAACAATAAGTCAAGCTCAAGCTTCAACCTCAGTCACAATGCCAATATTGCGAGTATTGCACCTCGCAGGTTCCCTTGTCTCTGACTTTTACTACAACTTATCAATAATATATGCTAAGGAAGTAGTACAACCTATTGGTGCGAGCAGCTACTATGCAGTCGTCGATCCTGATGGTTTTTGGCAGTTAGGCGCATCTTTAGATAATCTATCACCTAAGATGTCACTCCAGGAAATGATTTCTCGACTACCAGAGATAGATGTAGTAGTTCCCCATATGTTCTGTTTTCCTGGGATGACAAGTTTCCGGGGATTATTTGAGGATATTCTAGGTATTCCCCTAGTAGGTTCCTCATCCCACTGTACAGCACTTGCAACCAATAAAGCTCACACAAGAAACATTGTCTCTGCATCAGGCGTTCGGGTTGCCAAAGCACAACAACTACGTCAGGGAGATACCCTAACAATGCAGCCACCGTTTATCGTCAAACCTACCTCCGAAGACAACTCTTTAGGGGTGACTTTAGTTTGGGATGAAACTCAGATAGCGGAAGCATTGCGGGTTGGGTTTGAACTTGACGAGACTTTGCTAGTTGAAGATTACATTCCTGGAAGAGAATTGCGTGTGGCTGTAGTTGAGCGTAGGGATGAATTGCAAGTGTTGCCGATGATAGAATATTTAGTTACCAAAGAACACCCTATTAGAACTGTAGACGACAAACTTGAACTAAAATCAGATGGAACCCCTGGAAAGCAACCTGATAAACCAACAGCAACACCCGTTTGTCCAGCAAATGTCGCCCCAGAATTGTTTGAGAAATTGGCGGATGCTGCGAAGAAGGCTCATGTTGCTTTGGGTTGTCGCGATTATTCTTTGTATGACTTCCGGGTACACGCTGAAACTAATGAACCTTATTTGTTGGAAGCAGGATTATTTTGGAGTTTTGGAAAAATTGGTATGATTTCGCGGATGCTTCAAGCTGATGGGGAAAGTTTGGAGGATGTGGCTTTAGAGTTGTGGAGTACAGCAGCAGGAAGAACTCGTGTAGCTTGTGGATCGTTGTTTAAATATACTCAAACATCTCTATCTGTATAGTGTTGCAAGAGACTAGGGTTTTACTGCTGATAGAGACTTTAATGCTGCTGTCAACTTGAAAAACTATGTAAGTCAGTAGGCGGAGTTCCCGCCGATTTGAAGCCTGTGGAGAAGATAAGTTACAGACAATAGTCAGTGCTCTTCTGGGAAACAGGAAGCTAGCTCCAAAACTCATGCAATTATGCTTGGGTAAGTTTGGGTAAGTTTAGTAGAACGGAATAACAGTCTTGAATTTTACCAATATTACTGGATTTGATATCATCAGGATTGACGCATAACCAGTAGGGGGTATTCGCGAATACCCCCTACATATTTCGTGAACCCCCTACAGATGGTGTACAATCATATATTTTTCCTAATTCACGATCTATTCCCATACAACAATTCCTTACCTCCTAACCAAAATTGCCAAATCACAACGACTGCCCAATGAATAATTACTGCAACCCACAAACAACCTGTTATCTGATAAGCTACTGTACATCCTAAACCTAAAAATCCTGCCAATGTCAAAAAAATTGGTGTCATAAAAGTTGGGTTTCCCTGGGGATGGAAAGTTAGAGCATTTATTGGATGATAAATAATAAATAAAAACAAACTTAACGCTGCCCACAAACAGTACACAATAATTGAAATTCTCTCGGTAGGATGAGGTAATAAGAAAACTCGAAATATTAATTCTTCGATGAAAGCAGGGGCAAAAAATATTGACACTATTCCTATAAATAATTCTTTGAGATTCCGAAAACTTCGACTGACTCGCAAAAATCTATAATTAAAGCCTAATGGCAAGGCGATCGCTGCATAAACTAACAATGTCACCCCTACCACCAACCAATCTTGAGTATTCATGGAGCGAGAGGCAAATATCAAACGACGTACTAAAGTTGAAATAATAGGAAACTGTCCTAACACAACAGTCGGTGCCACTGGTTCAATATCGGGGTCGTATCCTCCCACTTGGTTAGTGCGAAGAAACCATAATTCTGCGCCACTTTCTAGGAAAATACTGCTAACATCATCGTGAGCGCGACGTGGCATTATCGATCGCCAACTCAAGATACTATTAGCAAGAGTCACATCATTAATAAATCCATTTCTAGCATTTATCCCTGCCAAATATTCGGCGTTTTGTTCCCAGTCTTGGCGGACGACTCCCCTGGGAACTAAAGCTTTTTCTAGTTTTATTCCTAAAGAAACAAGTTCTTGAAATCTTAATGTTTGCGGATCGTCGGGATGAGATTTGAGCCAGGTTTGAATTTCTGGTGTTGCCTCAAATTTTTTCTCTATACTTTTGATGGCAATATAAAGTGCTTGACTGGAGTCTTGGACACAAGAAGTTGCCGGAGTCACTCTTGATACTCCTGTACCATCACCCGTGCGGTAACGAGCAGTCATTATTTGTAACTGATACATTAATTCTCGGAAAGGAGAGAGGATGACACCACCAAAATCATAATCAGTGAGTGCATCTAATTTGATGACTACATCTGAGACTGGGCGAGTACCTAACCATCCTTTTTCCAAATTTCCCATATAATTTTCCCAGTTGTGAGTACCAGAAATTATAGCGTTGGGGTTATGGGCGTAAACTTGTTGGTATTTGATGTCTAATTGTAATTCGTTGGTGAAAACATCCCGCACTACTTGAGCTACACCATAAGCAAAATGTCCGGTAACAGTTCCTGCAAGTATGGGTTCCCCTTTTTCTCCACCAATACCCCCGAATAGATGAATGACTAAAGCATAATCTCCTTCTTTTAGTAGGGAGTAGGGAGTGGGGAGTAGGGAGTAGGGAGCAGAAGGTTTATCATTTTCTTCTTCCTGAATAACTAATACATTTTGAATTGTACCTTTGCGACTTTCCGTATTTTGCCAATTTTGGCGATCGATATATTTGATACCTGCTCTTTTTCCCTGGATAGTTTTTTCCGGTTGTAGTTGAAAGAGCGATCGCGGCTTTATTGCTTGAACTGTAAATATTCCTTCTCTGTCTTTTGCTCCATAAATATACCAACCTGCTTTACCTGCGGGGGATTCTGTTATTTGCTGTGGTGTTGATTGAAATAAGTTATTGGGTAAAAGCGGTTGTTGGGGAATACGGATAATTTCTGTTGCACCATCGAATTTTTGGGTAGTGGGGTTGTAGTGACGTACCTGGAAAAGTTCGCTGCTGCATGGTTTGTTTCCGGGGCATTTTTCTGGTATGGTGTTTGCGGTTGCCGTGCTGAGGATGTCAACTAAGGCGTAATAACGTCCGGTAATTTGCATGGGTTCGAGAGGGGTTTCCAGAATGGGGGAACCTCGTTCGTCTGTTGTAACTTTGACGTTTTCCAGACCGACTATCATATCGTCATTTGGTCTTGCTCCGGCAAGAGATTTTAGAGGACCGACATTTGTTAAGCTATTGATACGAGTAGGTAAGACGTTGCCGTTGTTACTGCTGTTGTTAGCTGCTTGGGAAAATTCAATATCTGTGGTGACAGTTTCGACAAATCTTTGTGTTGATGGTTGTTGACTCCATTGCAAAGGGAGTATTTGCCCCTCTAATTTTTTGGCTGTTTCTGGAGCGTTGTAGATTTCTATCCATACCCAGTCTTGTTGGTTGCTTGGTGGTGGAGTGTCTGGTTTTGGTAGAATGAGTCGCCCTACCCAAGTTGCTGTTGGGCGGTAGAATTGGTTGTTAATAGTTTGTTGGAGGGGGTAATAACTGGGTTGATTGAATGGTATTTGGCTGGTAATGTCGTAATTTGATAGTTGTTTTGTTTGGGCGAAAGCAGGGGAAAGTAGGCAAAGGGTGAGGGAAATTAGAGAAACTACAACGATCCACTTTCGCGTTAGGGAAAGGTAAAATTTTGAGGGTTTGTGAGAAAGGATAGTAGGCCAATTAATCATTATTTTCAAATACTGTAACTATAATGATATTAATCGAATATTGAAATTAAAGAATGGTATAATCGTATGTATGTTAAATTTTTCGATAATTAAATTCCTAATACTGAGGTAATATTCTTATGTTAGAAGAAGTGTTTAATTTAGCTAAACAACTTCCTGTTTCTGAACAAATTAGTTTAATTGAAAAAATGATAGTTGAACTTAGGAAAAATAAATCTGCTCAATATTCTTTAATGCCTATAGAAAATTTACAATCAGAATTTGCTAAAGACTTAGCAGATGCAGGATATCAATCAAGAGAGGATATAGTGAATTTAGTGCGAGAAGTGAGACAGGAAATTTCACAAGAACGCCATTTCAGTTAACAGTTATCAGTTATCAGTACCATCGGCTTTAGCTAGAGGCTTGAAATAACGTTATTAAATTTGATCGTAGTCTTAAATAAAAAAAATGACTATTTCTCCTAGTTGTGTATTTTTTTCTTGGGCGCATTTCCAGATTATTTTGTAGCATTTATAGAAGCGAACGCTGCTAATTAGGCAGCCAATAATTGATAAGTAGTCTTTTAAGGATGTACGACTTTTGCCATCTACTGCTTTTGTACCAACTACAACATTACCCAGTGCAAGTGTTACCCTAGTTAACAAAGATGCCATGATTACCAAACTCCTACTCCTCAACTAAAAGTTTATCTAAGCTTTCTATGACTTGCTTAAAAGTATGATCGCCATTTGACTCGAACAATTGCACCAACAAAGCATCAATTGCTTTCTGATTACCCTTGCCAATTTTCCCTAAACTTTCTGCTGCTTGCCAGCGGGCATAGCCATCAGACGTAGAATTTAACAATTGCACCAAAAGATCAACCGCTTTATCATTGCCGACATCAATTTTATTTAAACGTTGTGCTACAGAGTTCCCGTAATGATCTTTATAATTGGATGCTAACAATTGCGCCCAAGCATCGATCACTTTCTCATTACCGGGGTCAATGTTCCATACACTATCTGCTACTAACCAGCGAGTACTCCTATCAGAAGCAACCTCTAACAATTGCAGCAAAGCATTAATGGCTTTCTCATTGCCCATGCCAATTTTCCCTAAACTTTCTGCTGCTACAGAGCGAGTATCCCCATCATAATTTGAACCCAACAGTTGCACCAAACCATTAATCGCATTCTGATTACCCGTGCCAATTTTCTCTAAGCTTTTCCCTGCTTGAGAGCGAGTATAATAATCTGTTTTAGACTCCAAAAATTTTAGTAAAGCATTAATCGCTTTCTCATTGCCCATGCCAATTTTCCCTAAACTTTCTGCTGCTTGTCTGCAAGTATCACGATCTGAATTTGACCCCAACAATTGCACCAAAGCATTAATTGCATTCTCATTGCCCATGCCAATTTTCCCTAAGCTTGATGCTGCTACGCGGCAAATCAGATGATTATCAGAATTTGACCCCAATAATTGCAGCAAACCATCAATTGCATTCTCATTGCCCATGCCAATTTGCCCTAAGCTTGATGCTGCTCCGCAGCGAATCAGATAATCATCTGAATTTGACCCCAACAATTGCACCAAAGCATTAATTGCATTCTCATTACCAGTGCCAATTTTCCCTAAACTTTCTGCTGCTTGTCTGCAAGTATCACGATCTGAATTTGACCCCAACAATTGCACCAAAGCATTAATTGCATTCTCATTGCCCATGCCAATTTGCCCTAAGCTTGATGATGCTGCTACGCGGCAAATCAGATGATTATCAGAATTTGACCCCAATAATTGCAGCAAACCATCAATTGCTTTCTCATTACCATTGCCAATTTCTCCTAAAATATATACTGCTTGTATGCGAGTCCGATGATCTGTAGTAGACTCAAATAATTGTAGTAAAGCATTAATCGCATTTTCATTACCAGTGCCAATTTTCCCTAAACTTTCTGCGACTTCCATGCGAGTATAATAATCTGTAGTAGACCCAAATAATTGCACCAAAGTATCAATTGCTTTCTGATTACCCGTGCCAATTTTCCCTAAACTTTCTGCTGCTTTCCAGTGAATCCGAGCATCTGTAGTAGACCCCAATAATTGCACCAAAGTATCAATTGCTTTCTGATTGCCGGGGTCAATTTTCCCTAAACTTTCTGCTGCTTGTATGCGAGTCCGATGATCTGTAGTAGACTCAAATAATTGTAGTAAAGCATTAATCGCATTTTCATTACCAGTGCCAATTTTCCCTAAACTTTTTGCTGCTTGGATGCGAGTATCATCATCATAAGTAGACTCTAACAAATGCAACAAACCATCAATTAGTTGAGGATGAGGATTTTCCTCTACTGCCATTGCTAATTCCTCCATTGCCATAACTACAAAAAAATTAGCTGCTGCTGTCTCCTCCATTTGCAAAATTGCCTGACTATAATCCCAAGATTCCTCGGCTGCTTGTTCAATAGCTCTGACAAGATCGGGAGAAACTTGTTTGAGAGATTCGAGAAACTGAGCAATTTTATCGGAAACTATCTCCTCAATTTTTTCTCCTGTTTTTTCTATTGCTTTTGCACCAACTACAGTACCCAGTGCTAGTGTTGCCCTAGTTAGCAAAGATGCCATAATTGCCAAACTCCTACTCATCAACTAAAATTTTATCTAAGCTTTCTGCTGCTTTCTCGCGAATCTGATCATTAGAAGTAGACTCCAACAACTGTACTAAAGCATTAATTGCTTTTTCATTGCCCTTACCAATTTTATCTAAGATACCTACTGCTAGAGAGCGAGTAGAATCATCAGCAGTAGATGCCAACAATTGCACCACAACATGAATGGCATACTCATTACCCTTGCCAATTTGCTCTAAGCTATCTATTGCTTGGCTGTGAGTAGAATCATCAGCAGTAGATGCCAACAATTGCACCAAAGCAAGAATTGCATACTCATTGTCCCTCTTCATTTGGATTTCTATATCTGCTAAAAGCTCTGCTGCGAAGTTGCAAACCTCATCCTCATCTTCATCATCAGAACGAAACCGCAAAAATTGGAAAAATTGCAGCGAAGCATGAATCACTTTCTGATTGCCCATACCAATTTTACCTAAACTTTCTGCTGCTTGCCTACGAATCAAATCATCTGTAGTGGAGTCCAACAATTGCAGCAAAGCATTCATCGCTTTCACATTGCCCCTGCCAATTTCCGATAAACTTTCTGCTGCGTAGAGGCAGTTAGAATTATTTTTAGTAGACTCCAAAACTTGTACAAAAGCATCAATCACTTTCTGATTGCCGGGGTCAATTTTCCCTAAACTTTCTGCTACTGTCCTACAAGTCCAATCATCTGTAGTAGAGTCCAATAAATGTATCAAAGCATCAATAGCTTTCTGATTGCCGGGGTCAATTTTCCCTAAACTTGCTGCTACTTCC
>JBFRWR010000291.1:0-2673 GCA_051439685.1 Trichodesmium sp. | reverse complement strand
AACCTAGCCAAAAAACTTCTTTATCTCTTTCCAATGCACTTTGTATTGCTAAACCAACTAAGCAATCTCTCTGTTTCATTCCCCACACCAACCCTCGCTCAATCAGATTTTTCAATAGTTCCATTGTTAGCTCTTGCCATTTAGCACCTGGACAAACATAAAAACAATTATTTTCACCATAAAAATCAGGAGACTTAACTAACTCCCAGGCTGAATTAAAATCTTGATTGTTAAGCTGAGTAAATGTTGAATCTGATAGAGATTCTACTGTAGAAATAGGTTTACTTCTGTGAGGAATATAATTAGCAATAATTTTCCGATTTCGTCTAGCCATCATTCCTAACATAATTGGGTCTTGAGAATTAATAAGACAGCGGGAAATTATGATATTATTTTCCCGTACAAACTGTTCTCTTTGTGCATTTAAAATTCTGGCTATACCCAAACCTCGGTAAGCGCGATCGACACGCAACCCTTCCCACCAAGCTTCTGAGTCTGACACCATAAATACTCGTGCTATTCCCACTGGTACATCATTAACTACAGCCACAAAAATTCGACCTTCAGGTTCAGCAAACCATTGATCCCAAACCAGATGAATATAGTCTGATTGATTTTCCCATGTATTTTGACAAAAAGCTAAAACTGCTTCTCGATCCTCAGATCGTGCTAATCTAACTTGTACATCCATCATTTGAATTATCTCTTTTTTCTTGCCAATTGCTTCATTTACTATGAATTACCCAAAAGGTGGTTCAACAATTAATAATTAATTAATTATTAATAATTACCTCTTCTTATAAATTAGAAAGAAGAGGATTGAATCAAAGGATTTTTTGTCTTTTTTCCCCTTAAAAGAAGAGGCTTTCTACCTGGATTTTTCTGTACTATCCACCCAAGGAACTCTTATCTTTTAATTCCGTATCCAATATAGTGTGGTAAAGTTTCTTTTTCCTGAACTTCTACTAATTGGAACTTACCATCAATAAATATTATAGACTGTAGGAAAAATCCATAGGGATTATTAACATCTTTAGCAAAATCAATACCACAATTATTTGCTAAACTTTCTAACTCTTCAGGTTGAACAAATAATAAAGGTTCGTGAGTACCAGCAGGAATAATTCCTTCAGCTTCTAACTTCATAAAAGTTGTAACGCAGCTCTCATTTCTGGAAATAGTATCAAAGATAAAAAGACCGCCTTTTTTCAAAATTCTAGACATCTCAGAAATTGCAGTTACTAAATCTTCAAGATGTTCTAAAAAATCACTAGACATTACTACATCAAAGCTGTCATCCTCAAAAGGTAATTGATAAACACTTGCCACTTGATAATCAACTTTAACATTAGTAATATTGGCGTGTTCCTTGGCAACATTTATTGATCCCTCTGAGATATCAACACCTAAAACCTTATATCCATGGCTAGCAATATATTCAGAAAAAATACCTCCACCACAGCCAATTTCAACTATTTTTTGAGAAGGATAAATCTGAAATCTTTTGAGTACATCAATTGCAAATCCTCCTCTAACTGGATTCATTTCCTGCAATGGTTTATGACAGCCATTTTCTCCCCACCATCCTTCTAATCCTGCATCGCTGTAAGTATCCAAATTTCTTGTCTCTAACTTAACCCCATATTTGTCAGCTAGGGAGGTAAGTTTTTCGGCTTCACCAATCTGATAATTTCTGCCAGTAATTGTATTTGTTTTCATATTTCTTATTCATGTCTAATTCTATTCTTAAATTACCAAACTTTAGTAACTTTATGCAAGATATTTTAGGATGTTAAATTCAGAGGGAATTTTTGATAAAAATGGTAAATATAGCAATATGGTTTGAGTTGTGAGATATTGGAGATTTTTAGGGAACAGGGAAGAAATAAAAAATGTATCTATATATTATTAAGATAACTGCTATATTCTATACCTTTAAGGAATACTTCAATTCTCACATCTGATCCCTAATTGCTATATTATGAATTTAATTGGGACTTCTCAATAAACTTTTAAAGTATTTACAGATAGACATTTTAGCATTTTTTTTAATGTAAGCTATTCACTTTATAAAACTGCAAAAACTTGGCATTTTCCTTCTTATAATCATCTTTTCCAAAAGGGACTTTCTGTTGTTGAAAATGCTACACGACCAAAATCTTGAGGTGCATGAAACTGAGGCTTTGGAGTTTGACTGGGAGACCATTGACTATATTGTAAATTTGTCTGACCACCTAGACGATTAAGATTAAGATACCAAATTTCTTCTGGTGTCGGTGGTGTATTTTTAGCAACCTCAGCAAAATTGTCGAAAGGAATAGCTGCTTCTAATATCCAATATTTATCTGTATCACTATCGTCATTGAGACTCCCAACAATCGAAGTAGCAATTTTTATACCTTCACCATTCCATTCCTCAGTCTTTCGTCCCTCTGGATTTTGACGATGAAATTGGTCGAGAAATGCCTCCTGCACGTTCATTTCAATATTAAAATAGGTCAGGGGTTCATCGGGATTTGGTGCTGTAAATATTTCTACACAATCATCTTGAAAAACCGCACTATCACGCTCGGTTTTTTCTGCCCAAATATGTGCATCTTCAACAATAAAAGATACATATAAATTATTATCATCCCACAACAATTTACTAACAGTTTGTTCTTGCTTTCCCGA
>JBFRWR010000290.1:0-24936 GCA_051439685.1 Trichodesmium sp. | reverse complement strand
TGAAAGCTAACTGTCAAACTGTTCATTTAGGAGGATTTTCACATCAACTAGAACCAGCATTAATAATTAATTCTGGAGATAGCGTAGATGTAGAAACTTATACTGGTTATTATCTTTATGACCAAGCACCTGAAGATTTTTTAAATCCTGAATTTCTAGAAATTTGTCATAATTTACCAGCAGAAAAAAAGGTCGCTCCTGGTCCTCATTTATTAACCGGACCGATATATATTAATGATGCTCAACCGGGAGATGTATTAGAAATTATTCTAGAAAATATTTACCCTAGTTTACCGATGGGATTTAATTCTATTCGTCGGGGATGGGGGGCATTACCTGAAGAATTTACCGAACCAAAACTAAATTTTATTCCTCTAAATTTAGAGAAAAAAATTGCCGAATTTCCTCCTCAGAGCGGGATAAAAATTCCTCTTCAACCATTCTTTGGAATTTTGGGAGTTGCCACAGAAAATACTCAACGTTCTTCTATTCCTCCAGGTAGTTATGGAGGTAATATTGACTGTCGGGAATTAAAGGTTGGTTCGCGAATATTTTTACCTGTTTTTGTGCCGGGAGGTTTATTTTCTATTGGGGATGGTCATTCTGCACAGGGCGATGGAGAGATAAATGTAACAGCGATTGAAACTTCAATGAATGGTACTATTCAGATTAAATTGAGAAAAGATTTACAAGTAAGTTTTCCTCTGGCAGAAACATCTACTGATATTATTTCGTTTGGGTTTGGAAATACTTTAGATAGTGCTTTTGAATTGGCTTTAAAGCAAATGATTAGTTGGTTAGAAAATTTTGTTGGGTTAAGTGCTGAAGATGCTTATATTTTGTGTTCTCTTGCTGTGAATTTTCACATTACTCAAGTTGTAAATAGTCCTCAAAAGGGAGTACATGGAATGTTGCCAAAATCTATACTGCCAAATTCAGGGGATAAAAAGTAGACTCTGATTAATGCAGGAATCGAGTTTTTAGTGTTAGAAGTTCTGGGAAACTTTAAGAGTCTAAATCTATCTATATTTCTTAGTTGTTCTCAGAGAAATTATTTCTATTGCTCTCTACGCAATAGAGACAAATATATTTGGATTTTAGGGTTTTGCCAAAGTCTCCACAATTGAATCTTCCTCAGAAAACTAATAGGAAAGTCCGAGTAAAAAGATTGATTATTTATCAGTTTTTCTGTGAGTAGTTCTTTCTATTGCTCTCTACGCAATAGAGACAAATATATTTGGATTTTAGGGTTTTGCCAAAGTCTCCACAATTGAATCTTCCTCAGAAAACTAATAGGAAAGTCCGAGTAAAAAACTTGATTATTCTGGTGCTGATGGAGCTAGAAAATCAAATCTATTTTTCCGCCTTTTCTCCCAACATGATATTATACTCAAGTGCCCAAACAATAGAAAAATAAATGACAACAGTAAACAGCGAAAAATTAGACGTATTTGGTGTCGGTAACGCCCTAGTTGATATTCTCGCATTTGTAGAAGAAGACTTTATTACTAAAAATTCTTTGCAAAAAGGCGGAATGACTCTAATGGATGCTCCACAACAAGGGGGAATATTACATAACCTAGAACACAAATCCTTACAAATGCGTTCTGGTGGTTCAGCAGCAAACTCTATAATAGCGATCGCTCAAAGTGGAGGAACAGGTATTTTTGTAGCAAAAGTCGCTAGCGATCCTAATGGAGAATTATATCGACAAGATATGCTCAATTCAAAAATAGAGTTTAATGTAGCTCCTACATCCACAGGAGATAACCCTACTGGTACTTGTGTTGTCCTGACAACTCCTGATGCTGAACGTACTATGTGTACAAACTTGGGAGCATCTGTAAATCTCAGTGCGAGTGATATTGATGCAGAGCAAATTAGGCGTTGCAAATATAGTTATGTAGAAGGTTACTTGTGGACTGGAGAGGATACAAAAAAAGCTTGTATTCAAGCGATGGAAGATTCAAAGCGTCAAGATGTGGTGGTTTCTTTTACTTTCTCTGACCAGTTTTTAGTAGATTTGTTCGCTGATGAGTTCCGCAATTTACTCTCAAATTATTGTGATGTATTATTCTGCAATGCTGATGAAGCGCGTAATTTCTGTGGAATAGAGTCTTTAGAGGAATCTGCTGCGAAAATTGGGGAGTTGGTAGGAACAGCTTTTATTACAAATGGTGCGGAAGGTTGTTTAGTCGTAAAGGATAGACAAATTATTCCTGTTCCTGGGTTTCCTGTGAAAGCTATTGATACTGTTGGTGCCGGAGATGCTTTTGCTGGAGGTGTATTATTTGGTCTTACCCATGGTTATCAACCTACCCAAGCTGCTCGTTGGGGAAATTATCTAGCTTCTCGTGTTGTAGAAATTCAAGGTCCTCGTTTAGAAGGTTCTTGGGTAGATAAAGTTGGAGAAATTATTTAGGGTTTCCTGTTATAGTCGTTTAACTTAAGGATGAGACAAAAGGTGATAGGTTATATCGAGAATGTTTCTAGAGATAACCTCGACGGAGCAAGTGTTTTGAGGATTGAATTTCCGTGGTTATTGTATAGCTTAATGTCTCAATCTAAAGTTAAATAACTATATAGTCTTTTTTAAGGAGTAGGGGAGCGGGGGAGTAGGGGAGTAGGGGAGTAGGGGAGTTTAGGGGAGTAATTTTTGGGCTACTCTCTTGCCCAAAATTCGCTCCTTTTTGAGCATAAAGCAGCTCAAAACTAGGTACTTTTTCCCGACATAAAAAGGCTACAACCTTTATCTGTCAATTCTTTTAGATTTAATCAGCAAGCCCTATCTAGGATTTGCTGTTATAGTCTTTAGACACTCCGCAACCTAGAAGTTCCCGCTTTCTGACTTCATAGAGGATACTTGCTGAGACAAAGTTGCTTCTATGAAAGTCAGGACTTACGCATAACGGCTATATCTAGTAGGGGATATTCGTGAATACCCCCTACAAATGGTGTATATTTTCATATTTTGCGTAATATCAAATCCTGTTAATTGCACATGGAATCTGGTTATATGATATGTGTTGATAGTTCTATATTCAATCTCCCCACTCCCCATCCCCCCACACTCCCCACATTCCCCACACTCCCCACACTCCCCCAACAACTCTAATAAGTATTCAACCGGATTTGATATAAGTCCTGAAAGTAAAGATATTCTCTCTCACAGCTTGAGCTACTGTTTTAAGTTTGTCATTGCGAAGATGAGAAAAATCTCTGAGAAGTAGCGATCGCTTAGTTACATCCGCAATGACATAATCTTATTCTGTAACTTCAGTTTCTGCTGATTCTTCTGTAGATGCAGCAGTTTTAGGAGGTACTATACTTACTAAAACTAAATCTTCTTCTGCCCCAGTTTCTACTCCTTCAGGTAAAGTAATTTGATTCAGTTGTAGAGATTCTCCAACTTCCATAGCTGAAACATCTACATCCAAATGTTCAGGAATTTTATCTGGTTTACATTTGATTGGTAATTCTGTCACAATTGCTTCTAACATTCCACCATCTCTTTTTACTCCGACTGCTTCACCGACAAAATTTATCGGCACTTGTACATCAATACTTCCGTGAGCTGCTACAGAGAAAAAGCTCAAATGATAGAGAAAAGGTTTATAAGGATGAGATTGAACTTCCCGAATAATAGTTTTGCCATTCCAGGAAATATCAGGAACATTAAGATTAATAATAGTATTGTTAACAGAAGCATCTTTTAACAACTGCTGCGCTGCTTTAGCATCTATTGTCAAAGAAACTGATTCTGTACCTTGATGACCATATAATACTGCAGGGATTAATCCTTCCCTTCGTAGCGCATTGGTTTTGCTACCTTCAGGTCTTTTTTGACATTCTACTGTAACTTCCATGTTTAATTTTTACTCTATAGTTTACTGATTAATTATACCAAGTCTGGTTGATCGAACAGATTTATCATTTTTCTCAGTTAGGTTTTTCCCTTCTTTGAAGAATCATATTATTTCAACCGGATTTATTAATATAGCAAAACTTTAGGCATATAGCAATATAGGGAATAGGGAATAGGGAGCAAGAAATAAATAAAAAAAAAGATAAATGTACCTCAGGAAACTCTTTGAAGAAGGAGTCAGGAGTCAGGAGTCAGAAGTCAGGAGGGAAAATTGCATGGGGATTATCACCCCAAAAAATTTTGAGTTCCGTGTAGATTGTGAGGTATTAAACCCATAATGGAAATGATAAAGGCTATTTATTAAATTGGTGAGATAGACAAGTTTAGAATTTTAGGCGATATTTACTGATCTAAAAAGTTATAGTCATTTCAAATAAGGATGAAACACTTTTTTGACTGAAACACTTTCTAGATAAAGAAACACTCGTCCCAGTCTTATTCAGAATAACTATAATTACTCAGGACTTACGCAACATAAGAAAATAGAAACTATCTGTAGGGGGGATTGGCTAATCGCTAGAGATAGCGGTTTTGCGTCAGTCCTGTTACTCACTTTTTTTAAGAGTCGATCGATACTTTTATGGTCAAGATTTTATACTTTTAACAATTAAACTTAAACGTTTAAGATATCTGAGAATCACCATTAGCATATAATAGTGCCCGTTTTGGTCCGTGAATTGGGTCTTCCACTACAATAGTTTGGTCACGACTAGCTCCTAAAGATACTATAGCGATCGGTACTTTCATCAACTCTGCCAAAAATCGTAAATAATCTAAAGCTTGCTGCGGTAAATCTTCTAATGTTCGACAATTTACAGTTGACTGTTGCCAACCCGGCAAAGTTTGATAGATAGGCTGACACTTAGCTAACTGTAAAGAACTACTAGGAAAATCTTCGCAACGCTCACCCTCCATATCATAAGCAACACAAACCTTAATCTCTGACAATTCATCCAATACATCCAACTTAGTAATCGCCATACAGTCCATACCATTAATCCGAACTGCATAACGTCCAATCACCGCATCAAACCATCCACAACGACGTTCACGACCAGTAGTTGTCCCAAACTCGGCTCCGCGATCGCGTAGTAATGTCCCAATCTCATCTTTGGCTTCTGTGGGAAATGGTCCTTCTCCTACTCTAGTTGTATAAGCTTTAGCTACCCCAATCACTCGGTCAATCATTGTCGGTCCTACTCCAGTACCTACACAGGCACCTCCTGCCACTGGATTTGACGAAGTTACATAAGGATAAGTACCATGGTCTAAATCTAAGAGAGTACCTTGCGCTCCCTCGAACAAAATATTACGTCGTTCCTCAATTGCATTGTAAATTTTCAAAGAAGCATCTATCACATGAGGTCTGAGGCGATCCGCATATTCCAAATATTCATTTACTACTTCATTTGGGTCTAAGGGAGATAAATTATATAGCTTCTCTAGAATTACATTCTTATAATTTACCGTCCAATGTACCTGCTCTTTCAATCTATCTGGACTTATCAAATCAATTATTCTAATTCCTGTGCGCTCTGACTTATCAGCATAAGTTGGACCAATACCCCTACCAGTAGTTCCTATTTTTTGTTTACCTCTACGCTCTTCTGATGCTCGGTCTATGAGGCGATGATAAGGCATTGTCACATGAGCCGCCTGAGAAATCATCAAATTTTTTGTGGAAATTCCTAAACCTTCTACTTGGTCTAGCTCTTCAATCAGAACTTTGGGGTCGATAACTGTTCCTGAACCAATAATACAGTCAGTATCGGGATAAAGAATACCAGATGGAATTAAGTGTAGTTTAAATGTTTGGCCATCAACAACTACTGTATGACCTGCATTTACGCCCCCTTGGTAGCGCACAACTACATCTGCTGATTTGCTCAGTAAATCAGTAATTTTTCCTTTTCCTTCATCGCCCCACTGGGCACCTATCACAATTACGTTAGCCAAGGGTTTTATCTAAAAGTATAGTTAACACAATTAGTAATTTTTGCATTAAACAATATATTATGTCAATTGAGTTTTATTAATTTTTGTTACAAATATCCAGAGAAAGCAAAATTTGTATATATGGATGAAGCAAGCTTTTTCTATTTTGAGGTATATAAGTAGGTCGTCAAGGTCGCGATCGCTTAATTATTAATACAGCCCTTGTTATGAGGTACAATACTTTAGCTTTGAGGGAACAGGGAATAGGGAACAGGGAATAGAAAAAAAGAACAACAACTGTAGCTGATAACGGGCAGCAAATGCTGTATCTTTCCAGTGAAAAATAGCCTTGAGAATTGTCTAAAAATCCTAGATAAAATCAACCAATCCCTCTAAATAATAAGTAATTAAATTATCTTACTAACTGGCAGTAATACAGGTAAAAATAATCCTAATGTCATCTATCAATTAATGAGTTAGAGTAATTAAAATAATTGAGGCAAAATGATATAGCAAATAAACTTTATGCCTTCTCCAAAGAAGTAAAAAATTATTTATATAGTTCCTGCATTTGATAAAATTATAGTGTTTTTAAATGAGATGTAAATCTAGCTATAGTGAGGCTCTTTATCAGAAAAAAAGGTGTTGTATTGAGTACCCTCTCACCTAATGTTTAATACTATTTAATCCTGTTTTTATTTCTTTACTATTCCCTATTTCCTCTATACCTATTACCTTTTTCATAGGACTCAGTTTCCACATCCCATTCAGAAACGCTATAGTTGAAAATCGAAGTATAAAACAAAATTAACTTACAGCGGATTCCAGGTTAATGAGGTACAGTGGCACTAAAATTTTAAATAGTTTTTGAAGTATGGAATAAAGTTTTCATTCTGATTAATCAAATCTGCTAGAGTCACTGTACCACACTTTACTAGGAATAGGCTGTAAAATATTATGTGGTGTTTCCTCACCATTTGATTATTAATTAGTCATAACACCATACTTAAATCAAGTTCTTGAAACTGAAGTTGTGTTTTTAGGTAGGGAATACGGAAAAATTCAACGTAACTTCTCTACAATTCAATAAGGTGTAAATAAAGCATAGAAACCGGGTTTATATTAAATGTCTTACCATACTAATATCTGTTTTCTATAAACCAGGTTTTTTCAACACTTCAAAGTAAAGATATTTGATATTATTAATCAATAGTTAAATCTAGAAATATTGCCTAATGTCAATACCATCACCCCATCAAGGTTGGAATATTACTGAAGAACAAAGAGAAATTTATAGAGAACGTTCAAAAGCATCTAGTCGCGCCAAAAAACAAGCCTTAAATGGAGAAGGGAAAAAACCAATACATCCTATTAATATCCCCAATCTAAATCCTGAAAAGTTGATGCCACAAATGCCTAAAAATAGATGGCGAACTCTCTCTTTATTTAGTGGAGGTGGTGGTCTTGACCTTGGTTTTGACCGAGCAGGTTTTACTCATATTTCTTCCTACGATATTCTGTCGGAAGCTGGTAAGACTTTACGGAATCTTCGACCAGACTGGCAAATTTTTTCAGGTGAAAAAGGAGATGTAATTTCAGTTATCAGTTATCAGTTATCAGTTATCAGTTATCAGTTCTTATACCATTTCTCTGTAACAATGCGCTTAATAATTTTTGCTCATACCTTATTACACTAACTATTCTCATCTTTATATTATAGCGGTTTTCATTAACATAGAGTACAGCTATCAAGTCTGAAATTTATTTAACTTCAAACATACTTATATTTTGTCTGTAGTCTACCTTTGTGAAAACCGCTATAAGTGCAACTTCATGAAGAAATGGTATTAGTTATCAGTTCTTAGTTCTTAGTAAAAGGAAGATAATCGCGATATGTTCCCCGAATTTATTCGCGCTGTATTACAAATTAAACCTCTAATATTTGTGGCAGAAAATGTTACTGCATTGGTAAGTAAAAAGTTTAGCAAATATGTGGAAGAAGTTATTGAATATCCTTTAGCTTCTCACTATAAAATTACGAAATTTATTTTAAATGCTCCAGATTTTGGCATTCCTCAAATTAGAAAGCGAGTCTTTTTTATCGGTTTTCGGGATGAAAAATATTTAGCTAAATACCAACCCCCTCAACCTACCCATTATTGGCATCATCTACCAACAAATAAATCTACACAACCAATTCAACTAAATCTTTTCGATTATTTTGAAACTCCAGAAAAATTACAACGTTGCATCGGAACTCGTGAAGCTTTAGGATTACCAAATATTGGATTTGATGCTTTATCACCTACTCTCAGAAGTGGATTAACCAGACCTCGCCATACTACTTCTATTTTAAGTAGTGTTTCCGCACAAAAAGCTTGGTAAAAACTACACATTTGGCCGAAAGGAGTAGCTGAAAATCGTGAAAAAGCACATTTATTTGTAGCCCAAAATAGTCATTTTAGGTTGTCCGTTCCTGACTGTGGAATTCTCCAAGGTTTTCCTGAGTCTTGGCAATTTTCTGGTGCAGTTTATCAAGCATTAGGTCAAATTGGCAATGCTGTACCACCACCGATGGCTTATCAAATAGCATTATCTATTTTAGGGAATAGGGAATAGGGAATAGGGAATAGGGAGAAGTAATTGATAAATTTATGGAGAATAATTGATTTTTTTTTGATTTTTTAAGAGGTCTAATAGTAAAGTATTTTCTTGAATAGTTTCCGTTACAAGTTATCTTAAATATTGAGCATGAACTGATAACTGATAACTGATAACTGAAATGACATCTATCTCTTAAAATCGAAAGCATTTTTTCAGGAGAGTAGCCTAATTCTAAATCCATTTTATTTCGATATTCTTGAATTGTGTATTGTCTTTTTTGCAGACTCTGAGCATCTTCGAGTGTATAAACTTCTTTTTCTCCAACAATTTAATACAGTAAAGATATGCTAATTAACTATGGTATTAATTGAGCAAGTTTATAATCTGATCAAACATAAGCTGATTTTTCACTAATCCAAGGAGCCATCATTTTAGGTGAAGTATACAAGCAATATTTTAGAGTTTTACCACCTTTTTCATAGAAACCAAATAACCAATGTTTTCCCCTCCATTTTTTAATATGTTCCGGTCTAAAATCTCTAACTATAGTTACATAATTTTTTGTGGTTGACTTTAATTCAAAAGGAATTTTCAGTGCATTTAAAGTCAAGATTGCATCTGTTCCACTACGAGTTAAATTAACTGGTCTTTCTAAGTTAAATAACTGGATAAGTTCATTTTCTCGACTATCATCTTGTACTGTGATTAATTAACTCGAATTTGCAGAAATAATTAATTTGATAAATATAATGAATTTTAGTAAGTAGAAAAATACAAAAAACACAAGTATGTAAGGCAGTAAAATCATCAAAACCATCTTCCATATTACTTTTTGCCTCTAGCATGAATGACTGTGATAAAGATAATTTTTCATACCCACCTACTTAATTTTGCTTTAAGCACAAAAATAACTATGACTAATCAGCTAAAATAACCAATTTCCCAGAGTAGAATTAATTAAAAAATTAGATAGTTCTCCAGATTTACATAACTCTTGTAGACGTGTTCCATGATAACCCAATAACAAAAGAAAACAAAAAATATGAAACTGAATATTTTGAATTAAAGGTATATAAAATACTTGGAACTTTCGATTATTTATTAATTCTAAAACCAGGTGTAAAATTGTAAATACAAATGCAGCAAAAAATATAAGCCCAAATAAATGATAAGCGATCGCCTGACTCAAATCTCCTCGTGCAACTGCCATAAAAGAGCGAGTCAAACCCCACCCAGGACAAGGGATACCAATATAACGTAAGAGTGGGCATCCTAGAAATGGTATTTTTAAACCTAAATTAAATAGGTAACTACCAATAATAGGAATAAGAGCGATCGCCAGATAAATATATCGTTGACTTAGCTCTTTTTTAGACAAATTTTCAGAATATTTTTCCATTCAATTTCTTTATCGACTACGCAACAAATCCCAACTAAAACAAGTAATATAAATTAGAATGGTTGCCATTTGTTGAAACATTAATAATTCGATAGTTTTTACCCAGAAATTAGTGTCTGATTGAGAATAACCAACCATCGATACTCCTGCCATAATCGCAATGAGAATCAAAAAAATTATTTTTCTGTACTTAAGTTTAAGCATTGTTCAATTTTTTCCTATTATTAATCATATTTTAGGTCAATGCTACATATCCAAAGACAAATAAAGCTGCAAAAGGAATGAGACAGAGCAACAATAACCAGGGAGATTTTTCCAACTTCTTGAAAATTCTGACCCAAGCAATAATCACTTTAATCTCAGCAATAATGCTAATGCATGGAATTAAAGACAAAATTGTCCATAACACAGGATTTTCTTCATCACCAGCGACGAAAGTAATGTATGTATTTAAAATTGGAATCCAAGCAAACCAGGCATTTTCAACATTTAATTTTTCGTAAATCTCATACAAGAAACGCCCTATTATTAAGTAGAAAATGATACAAAATACAACTATAATTGCTTCTATCTCTGGTACTTGAGTTATTGATCTCTGTGCCAATAAAATTGGTAACATCATACCAATGGCTGAATTAACCCATGAAAATTCACTCAGATATAGCATTTGTTTTAATTTATGAAGGTTAACAACACTGTCTCGCTTTTTTCTGATTTTTAAAGCCATTTTGACAGTTGATTCAGTGGTGGTTGGAACTAATGCTAAAAAAAATATTAATTCGCAATTGGGAGTTGCTAAAAACCCCAAACCCCTGACCTCTACCATGAATATTCACTACTACCTAATAAGTAATCATTTAATAAACCGTATTTTATGAAAAAATCTTCAATATTTTCATAAATCTTGAGATTTTCACTTAACTCAATAGAGTAGGTTGAGTTGAGGAATAAAACCCAACCTACTCATTGCGCAAACCATATTTTATGAAAAAATCTTCAATATTTTCATAAATCTTGAGATTTTGACTATAACCAAATTCGCCATGGCCACCCCCTGGAATAGTTAATAATTGATTCGCTACATTAGCTTGATTAAGTGCTTCGTGAAATTTCACAGCATGATTATATGGCACACTTAAATCGGCATCACCGTGAACAGTAAAAATAGGTGGTAATTGAGAATGTACATAATTAATTAGAGAAACACGCTCCGCTATTTCCAAGTGATTGCTCTGCTTTCCCATCTATTCCCAAAAATCTCAAATATTTGTAAAAAATGAGGTTATAATCTAGAAATAACTCAAGTAAAAGGTGAACAATTAATTTCCCTAACATTTTCAGATTTTAATCATATTTTTCCCAGACTAAAATATTAAGGATAAATTATAATTTTATGGCTTTACACGCAGAATTACATAGACATTTAGGAGGCTCCGTAGTTCCTAGAGTTTTATGGAGATATTTTCAACGTCAAAATCAAGAACTTGCAAATCGTTTTCCCGAATATCAACAATTTGAAGAATTTTATACTAAACCACGGAACACTTTAGATGAATATTTAGAACTACATACTTTAGTAGAACACGTTCAAACTATCGAGACATTACCATACTTTATTTATCGGTTAATTCGAGGAGCCTATACATTTGAAAATTTAGCTTATTTAGAGTTACGTTATACCCCATATTTGAGAACTCCAGATAATTTATCCCAGTCAAAACGGATAGATTTAATGTCAGAAATTGTCAGGACTGTAGGTAAAGCAACTCAACAGAATGATTGCCCAATTGTTACTAGCCAAATTGTATGTACTCACACTCGTTTACCTAGAGAAGTTAATCAAGCAATTGTCGATTTAGCAGTACAAATGCCTGAATATGTATGTGCTATAGATGTGGCAGGAGGAGATAATCATTATAAAGAACGGATAGATGAATTTATTCAACTTTATAAATATGCCCGCGAACAAGGAGTAAAAACTACCGGACATCTTTATGAAACTGCTGATGGTTGTCATCCAGAATTATTACCTTATTTAATGCGGATTGGTCATGGCATTCAAATTCCTTTAAAACATCCAGAATTATTGAAAGAAGTCGCAAACCGAGGGCAATGTTTAGAAGTTTGTCCAACCACTTATTTCAAAACAGGAACTCTGGATAATATGAGTCAATTAAAAACAGTATTTGATCTATGTTTTGATGCAGGAGTAGATATAGCTATTTGTACAGATAATGCTGGTTTACATAATGTACGTTTACCATTTGAATATGAGAATTTATTAACCTTAGATGTGATTGATTTTCGGCAATTACAAGCTTGTCAAGATGCAGCATTTCGTCATGCTTTTGCTTGGCCTCATGGTAAACGGCCAGAAGAAATGTTAACAGGATTATTACAGCCAGAAAATGTGGTTAAGGAGGTTGCAGTTTCTCATTGATAATGTTTATTTATGCTTCAATTTATCTATGAATTTTAGCTCGAATATCTGACTTCAAAGTTGGTAAAGTAATCAAAATATTTACCAACTTTGACATTTTCAGGATACTTTTTGAAAGTCTCGACAGTTTAACAAATATTTTTCATAAGAATAGCATAAAATATGTAAGTATTCAGCGTTCAGCTATCAGCTTTATTAATTTTAGTTGGAAGCTAAAGCTTGTTTTTTCTGTGCTTCAATTCTCTGAGAGAAAAGATAGTAGAAGTTAAACTAATACTTGCTTCATCTATTAAAAATATGGGTAGTCCTGCATAGTAATGGTAAATTGTAGGGACGTTGCATGCAACGTCCCTACAGGGAGCAAGATGCTCCCACTACTGTGTCTCGTAACAAAAATAATTACAATCTACTATCATGACAATGCAACACCACTAAAATATGTTTGCCTAGCATTCCGCAGAAAATGCTTACTAAAATTAACTATTCAATATTTATTTTTATTTATTTAAAGCAATATAGCAATTCTATTTTATTTGTTGATAAAACTATTACTGCTTTTAGGGAACAGGGAAAACTTAACTGGTAAGAGTTTCAGTTTTTTTATTTACTTTTTGATTTGTTGTAAGCTATTTAGGATTGCTATATATACTAATAGATAATGAGGTATAGTTGTTTTTCTGATTTGCTATTCCCCATTCCCCCATCTTCCCTACTCCCTACTCCCAAAAAAAAGGAATTTTGTACCTCACGGTTTTTAGGAATTACTATATAGTTTTGAGATTAATCTTTGATTTCTCTATTACTTTTTCGCATTAACAAACAATGATTTTGTACCTCAAAGACAAGAAAACTACTGTATTTATTTAATTTGGTTTCTTTGTTTTTTGTTGTTTTTTCCAATCTGACAGAGCTTTTTGAGCAGACTCATAAGATGGAGTCCCATAAGGAACCAACTCAACTGCTAAAATAGCCTCACTTAAATTGTTATTCTTAGCTCGTACTTTAGCTATACTAAAAATAGTATTACTCCACTGATTAATCAATTTTTGAGCTTCTTCATATTGAGATTCACCAGAAGAGATTTTACGAGCTTCATTAATTGCTTTAATATAAGAAGAAGCTTGTCCCGGTTGAATCATTTCCTTTGCCGAATTGATTAATTTGACGTTAAAATCTTCATTAGATTTATTTTGTTTAGCTACTTGTTGTTCCCATTCTCCAATAGCTAATTGTGCTTCCTGATAAATTGGTTTAATATTTCTAGGTACTAATTTAGCTGCATTAATTGCATTACTATGATTTCCTTTTAATGCTCGCCCATTAGCAATATCAAGAATAGTTAAACTCCACCTTTCGATTTGATTTTGTGCTTGAGGATAGAGTGGATCATTCTGAGGAATTTGAGAGGCTTTAATAATTGCTTGACTTAAACTAGAGGCAGAAACTGAATCAAGTAAAGTTACTGCTTCAGATAATATTTTTTGATTTGGTATTTGATTTGGTAATGGCTGATTTTTTTCTTGTTTTTTGCTATCTTTATTTAGATTAGGACTGGTGGTTGGTTCTTCAATTTCCGAAGAAGATACTACAGGGGATGGGGATAAATTTACCTCTGATGAGGATGAAGAAGATACTACAGGGGATGGTGATAAATTAACTTCCGATGAAGTATTTTCCTCAGTATTTATAGGAGATAAATTACCTTCAGCTACTACTTTTTCCCCCATAAATATAGACTTATTGGTTAAAAATACACCCAACAGTAGTGCTAAAGAAGTGAGACTACTACCTGCAATTAGCTTTGGCAAAAAATATCTATCTGAGCTAATGTTTTGAGAAATATTTTCAGACATTTCTACTTTTGTAATATTATTTTGGCTATTTTCTTGGTCTTGAATTCTATTATTGTTAGTCTTAGTATTTTGATTTTGATTACCGTTTACCATATCTATTTTAGTATTATCTGAGCTTAGAGATTTTGTTACTGAATTTGAAACTTTTTTGTTTTTTGTAGAAGATTCTAATGAATTAACAATTAGACCTAATTTATCTAGGCTAGAACTATCATCAACCTGTATTTTTTCAGGAACAATTATCTGATTTATTTTCTCAGGAGGATTTACAATCATCAGAGAATTTTGCTTTGGTTGGAAATATTGAGTACATAGTTCTGGTAAGCGATTACTTAAAAAATTATCAAGATTTTTGATTATTGTACATTGTCCTAAACTTAATCCTTCTAAAAGAGCTGCTGTAAAACATCCTAGACGCAATGCAGAAGTTTCAGAGGAAACCTCATTTGAATTACTATATGATAATAATAAAGGTATTTCTAACTCTTTAGCTAATTCTACTGTTTGAGTGCCAAATTGATTGTTCATCCCAATCAAATGACTATGTTTAATATCTAGAATAACCAAAACTTCTGCTACAGGAGATTTCTTGAGATTTTCTAGTAGCTTTCTAATTGATATTCCTGTACCTTCAAGCTGTTGAGGATTACCATCAATTGGTATTAGGTAATCTTGACTTTTATAGCTAGTACCATAACCACTAAAAAAATACCAGAGAAAGTTTTCTGCTGTTAATTGATTTTGACAAAAATTTTCTATCAGGTCTAGAATATTATCTCTACTAGGATAACTTGGCTGTTCCCATATTGGAGCTGAAATATTATCGCTTAATAATAAACATTGTTCTGCTAAAAAATTTGTTTTGTTTACTAAAAAGCCATGCAGTGTTTCTGCATCTTGTTGAGCATAACTAAGTGGTTCAAGAAACTCGTATTGATTTATACCAACGGCAATGCAAGCGTAATTTTTCATTAACCAAAAATCCTTATAGTTAATAACATATATTGCCTGTATCTAAATTTGACACTTCCGTCTCCAATAAGTATGGAAATTATTCATTTATAGACTTACAATCACTTATCCATATTTTCCAACTAAGCCAGAAGGCCAATATTTTCAAGTCCAACTTCCGGTAGGTTACACCTTACATATTCCTTGTATAACATTCTCAGAAGCATTCACATCTCTATCTTAATCAATTGCTACAATGAGGACAAACATTATTTATAATCGAGAGATATTTCTTGACAACTTCCCCACAGTTTAGTAACTCTGACTTTTATAGTTTATACTAACCAAAAAATGTTTCGCAGAATTTGTCAATGGCTGAAAAGTTTATGGACAAAATTTTTGGGATTGGAGCAAGGAAAAGCTGAAGATGTTGATAGTTGGGAAAGTTCTTTGACTTTAAAGCCTGATTATCATCAAGTTTGATATAATCAGCGCAAGGTATTGGTAGAATTAGAAAAATGGGAAGAGGCGAATAAAATTTGAGAGAAAGAAAGGGAAATTAAGCTTAGGAATGAGGATTTATTAACTTCCAGATTTCCTGCACAGGAGTATTTCCAGATGATACTCCTAGCCAAAAATTGTGGATATTATTTTATGCTTATTCCTTAAGTAGGTTGCTCTGATATTTTTTTCTTTTTGCCCTAATTTATAGTCTAAAAAGGTCGCCAAATTTTTACAGAATTATTTGTACAGTAGTCATCATTATAGCCACTACTACTTATTAAAAAGTTGACATCATAACTAAATATTAGCTTTCTGATTGAAACTTGGTTGTAAATTGCAATCTAGGTACGAAATAAATTATTGTGTAAATTTTGAATAATGCCTAAAAATTGAATCTGGGAGTAAAAATAGATTTCCAAGTTTGATTTTAATTAGAAATAAAAATGTCAAAAAATAACAAACAACAAGATATTTCTCTATTGCAAGCCTGGCAGAAAAAAATTCAAGATGCTAATCTTAACAATATATTTTGTCATTGTCATAGCTGTGAATATGAATGGGTAGATTCATCCTCGGAAGGGATATGTCCTAATTGCAATAGTACCCAGATTGAGCGTATTTCTTGTTGGCAATTTCCTGATGATTAATTAATATCAAATTTGTTAAATCTATCCCAAAAATGCACTGTCATTTTGTCTAGTAAATAGTAATATAGCAATCCTATTTTATTTGTGTAGAAAAATCTTAACGCTTTTAGGGAACAGGGAACAGGGAAGAGTTCATTAATTGATAATTGATAATTACCTCTGGTTAAAACCGTTACGGAATTGAATATCAGGAAATATTATTTCTTTTTTTGCCCTTAAAAGGGTCGGCTTTAAACCATAATTATTTAATTATTAATTATTAATAATTCGTTCATTAATTGATAATTGAGAATTGATAATTGATAATTGATAATTACCTCTGGTTAAAACCGTTACGGAATTGAATATCAGGAAATATTATTTCTTTTTTTCCCCTTAAAAGGGTCGGCTTTAAACCATAATTATTTAATTATTAATTATTAATAATTCGGTAAGAGTTTCAGTTTTTTGATCTACTTTTTGATTACCCGCAACCTATTTAGGATTCCTATAGTAATTGTAATTGTAGATATGGATAAGAAAAACATAGCAAGGAAGCAAGATGCTCCCACTTTTTCCTAGACCAAAATAATTACAAGAGACTACCAAATTTACTCTAGTTAGACATCTTCTTTAATAACAAATCAAACCAATTATCGCTCATAAATTATCAATTATTTCTCCCTACTCCCTATCTGACAAGGGTAAGTTTTTAACCAAGGGATAAGTAATCAGTTTTATTCAGTATAAAATCTCAAGACTCAATGTACTTTATTTATATAATAAATGGTTCAAAACTTCTCCCTCTCCCCACACTTCTGTTACATCAAAGATAAAAAATCTACCCCTGTGAGTTATTCCCTCTTTTTGAATCAACGATAATTAGTAAATTGTAATGGTACAGGAAAATCTTCTTGCTTCAATCTTTGCATTACTGCTTGTAAATCATCTTTAGACTTAGCAGAAATTCTGACAGAATCTCCTTGAATAGAAGCTTGTACTTTCTTAAATTCATCCTTAATTAACTTAGTAATTTTTTTAGAAATTTCTTGACTAATACCTTTTTGCAGTTTAACCTCTTCTCTAACTCGGTTGCCACTAGCAGATTCTACTTTGCCAAAATCAAATATTTTTAATGATAAATTACGTTTAGCTGCTTTAGTTTGTAATACAGTATGAACTGCATCTAAAGCGAATTGACTACTTGTATTAATCGTAATTGTATCTTCTCCTAATTCTAATGTTGTATTAGAATCTTTCAAATCATAGCGAGCTTTAATTTCTCGCTCTGCTTGATCTATAGCATTAACTAATTCTTGTCTATCAAAGTCACTGACTATATCAAATGATGATGTAGAAGCCATAATTTTTTCTATTATTAATAACAGTTGTGCTTAACCTAAATTAAGTGTTAATGATTAATTTAGAGGATGCCTTGAAATTTATCAAGTTTTCTCTATAGTAATCTTACATAAGTAGATCAAAAAACTGAAACTCCGGTCTGTTTCCTGTTCCCTTTTACCTAAAAGGGGTAAAATTTTTATAAACAAAGAAAATAGGATTGCTATAGATAGATATATAGTGAGTTTTCCTCAATTTTGTGAGGAAAATAAAATTAGTTTTACTAAGTCAATATAGCAATCCTAAATAGGTTGTAATAAGTTTCATAATAGTTGAATAAAACTGAAAGCGTTGGAAATTATGACTCCTGACTCCTAAGAGATTGAATGTATCAGGAAATATAAATAAGGAGATAGGGAACAGGGAACACTTAACTGGGAACACTTAACTAGGAACAGGTAATCATAAATTAAGACAACTATTTGTCACTTAAAAATATAGGAATAGTATGTACCTTTCCACCTCTGGATATTTACCAGATTTTAACCTTTTGAAGTCTTACCTCTTTTAGATTTCAGTTACTCTAAGCTCTCTTAATACTTTTGTTTTACAAACAGTCTCTAACTTCTGACTCCTAACTACCACAAAAATACCACAACTAAAATAGGATTGCTATATATTCCCAATCAACTTCTGTAAAAATATTTAATATTTTATTCTGTTAATCTAGAAAATACAAAACATAGCATCAAGAAGAGGAAATACTTTTTATTATTGATGTTCCGTTGTTTCTCCTATGGATATCCTAGTACCGCTACGGGGAAGTCAGAAGTCAGTAGGGGTAATTTCCTACGGAATGCTCCCCAAACATGAATTACCCGTACAGAAGTCAGAAGTTTTGATTGGTAAAGTTTTGAGCATTTTGTGACTTGTAACATATTTCCCCCATCCTGTAGTAGGGAGATACTTTTTTGAGTAGTCATAACCACCAAGGAGATTGCTATTATAGGCAAAATTTATGATTTTTATCCTAATATTTTTCTGAGAATCTTCCTGACTTTTCCCCATACTAGAACAATCAATAAATCTCACTTATTAATAACTAAGTTATAGTCTGTTGAGTTCAATAAATAAGCTGAAACTTATTTATATTTGATATTTCTAGTAATCTCTTTTTTCCTTTTTGAAAAAATAGGATTATTTAGTTTAATCGCTGAAAAAATTACTAAAAATTATTCACACTAATTAAACTCATAATAAACAAAATTGCCGTACAAGAAGAACTAATAACAAACATTAGCGATCGCCAGATCGGCAGGTCAAAAATATAAAATATTGAGTAAAAAAACCTTCCAATAACAAAAAGAACTGCTACTCCTGTTACCAAAACAGAATCTTGTTCTGTTAAATATGCCATCAAAGAAGCTGCTGTAAAAAGTATAAAAGTCTCAAAAGAATTTTGATGTGCCCAAGTTGCCCTCTTAGCATAATCAGGTAATTTCTCCAACATAGCACGAGGGGCGCTCATATCATAGCCTACTTGAAAACGGGCGTAGGCTACTACTAAAAAAGGTGCGTAAACTAGCATTGCTGCTATTACTATGCAATCAAGTAAAATAGATGGTGCTTGTAACTGCAACAAACTCATTTTTTTGGCAATATTAATCTAAATAGAACTGAGTTACTACTTTACGTTGCTCCTCTGCATCTTGACAAGTCTTTAACAAAGTACGACTTTCGTGAAAAGCAAAACAAATTAGCTGCTGACATCTAGAAATAATTTCTTGGTTACAGATAGAACTTGCTTCAGCTAAAGACAATTGATCATTTTTAGGATTTTCCACCAAATGAATGACCTTTTCTAACTGTTGACGAGATTCTCTTGGTTGTCGTTTCAGACTTTGAGGTAAAATAACAGTAACCATATTAGGGTCAGCCCTCATTGCCCCTCGAATTACTGCTAAATTGGTACCCGTTGCACCTGATGTAATAATATGATTTGATCCTAAAACCAAGGCATAACTTAACAACTCAATTAATTGCTGATGAGTAATAGGAACATGACGAGAACCCAACATCGCAATTCGCTTAGAACCTGTTTGTTGGATTGCTAAAAGTTCCTCTAAGAAATCATCTACCTTAGGTATATCAATTGATTGACTCAAAGATTTTATTTACTGTAATAGAACTGCCAAAGGGATTATAACAAGCAAACATATTTTTGTAAATCTATTGTGTAGGAAAGGTCAAAATTGGTTACTAAAAATCAACCAGCACAAACTCCTATGTGGGCTAAAGCTTTACATCAACCAGCTCAGGAATTTCCACCTACTCCCCTGGCAGTTATTTCTGGAATTGTCCCCCCTGGATTAAGGGGTTGTTTATATCGGAATGGTCCGGCCAGATTATCCCGCAATGGGCAACAAGTCGGACATTGGTTTGATGGAGATGGTGCAATCCTAGCTGTGCATTTTAATTCTTCTAGCTTGGGGGGTCAAGAGCCATGGGCGGTTTACCATTATGTCCAAACAGCAGGATATCAAGCTGAGACAGAAAAAGAAAGATATATTTTTGGTGGTTATGGAATGCACCCACTAGGAAATATTTGGGATAAAATGACTAAACCTGTGAAAAATGCAGCGAATACTTCAGTTTTAGCTTTGCCAGATCGGTTGTTAGCCCTATGGGAGGGTGGACATCCCCATAGTCTTAACTTAAATACTTTAGAAACTTTTGGCTTAGAAAATTTAGGCGGTTTAGAAAACCATCAAAGTTATTCAGCCCATCCTAAGATAGATAGTATTACAGGTGATATATATAATTTTGGAGTAACTCCTGGATTAAATGCTTCTTTAAATATCTACCGTAGTGATAGTACAGGAAAAATTCAGCAAAAAGGTTTAATTCCCATATCAGGTATGCCTCTAATTCACGATTTTGTTTTAGCAGGCCCATACTTAATATTTTTTATTTCACCTGTACGTTTACAACTACTACCAGCTTTTACAAAAGTCAAAACCTTTAGTCAAGCTTTAACCTGGCAACCAGAATTAGGGACACAAATTTTAGTATGCGATCGCTCATCCCTAGAAGTTATTAGTCGTATAGAAACTGAACCTTGGTATCAGTGGCATTTTGGCAATGGTTATTTAGAAGAGGATGGGACAGTTGTAGTTACCTTAGTTCGTTATGCAGATTTTGACCAAACAAATCATTATCTCCAGGAAGTTCCTACAGGTAAAACTAATACTCTTCAGAATGGCCAATTCTGGCAAGTCCGCCTCGATCCTCAATCTGGTCGTATAATTGATAGTTATAAATTACTAGATATTGCCTGTGAGTTTCCTATAGTTACTGCTGCTGAAGTAGGAAAGCCATCACGTTTTACTTATCTTTCAGTTCATCAACCAGGGGTAGATATTAGTCAGGAAATGTTTGGTAGTATTGGTTGTTTTGACCATCAAAATTCTACCCTCACTACCGCTGACTTCAAGCCAAATTTATACCCAATGGAACCTATTTATGCTCCTGATGCTGAAGACTCGGAAAAAGGATGGGTAATAACTGTTGTCTTTGATGGGGAACAAAAATGTAGTGAAGTTTGGATATTTGATGCTTCTCATTTAGATGAGCCACCTGTTTGTAAGTTAGCTTTGCCGGAAGTTGTACCGATGGGTTTTCATGGTACTTGGAGTCAATACTGCTAAATTTATAGAAATTTTCTTTGTGGCAAAAATCTTACTGATTTTTAGGAAATAGGTGAGAGTTTCAACTTTTTTATCTACTTTTTGATTTATCGCAACTTATGCGCGGATTGCTATATTACCGAATGATTAATAATTAATAGTTGATAATTATTCATTCAACAATTCATGTCTTGAAGCCTCTCCTTTTAAAGGGATAAAATCAAAAAATAATCCTTTTAGTTAATCCTATCCTTTTTCAGAAGAGGTAATTATTAATTATTAATTATTAATTATTCATTGTATCGGCTGTCGCCGACATGAAAATTGTTAGTTGCTGAACAGAGGCAATTATCAATTATTCATTAATAATTAAATACCTTGGTTAAAAGCCTCTCCCCATAGAAAAGAAATTACTAGGATAATTGTTGATAATTAGTTCAAGCACTGTCTTCCTTGAGCTAATTATCAATTATCAATTATCCATTATCAATTATCCATTAATTAACTTGCTCCCAAGTGAAAATGATTGAGCAAGCGCTGAAAATCAAAATTTTGGGCGATTAGCTTTTTCACACATTCTGCCTTCACAGGTTCATGTAAACGGACACTACCAAAAGTCTGATCGACTATTTCCACTGTAGATAGGGTGTCATAGTCCACTGACAAAACAGGTACTTCTAAATCCTCAGCCCGACGAATAACTAATTCATCTGGAGGAAGTTGTCCAGTTAATATCAGACAATGAGTAGACGTTTCTAGAGCTGCTAGTTGAATGTCTGTCCTATCACCCCCAGTCACTACTGCCATATTTGTCGCTTTCCGAAAATATTTAATAGCTGCACTAACATTCATTGCACCAATTGTCAAGCACTCTACCATTAAATCTAGGCGGTCAGAACGACAAAGGACCTGGGCGTTTAATTGCTTAACTAATTCTGCAACTGTGACACTGCGTAAGAGGCTATTTCTAGGCAATATTGCTAATACAGGTATATCACTAGCTTCCAGAAAAGGCTTGACTAAAGTTGTGACTGCTTCCTGTGATGCTATTGGGACATCATTAATCACTACACCCACAAGATAACTACCCAAAGTTTGTTTAGCAGAGATTAAAGAGTCTATATAAGAAACTGAATTTGGACGAGTTACCAAAATTACACCAGCATTCAGAACTTCGGCTATTTGTGCCAGTGATAATTCAAAAATATTACCCTCATTTAAGGTACTCGGTCCCTCTAATATTACTAAATCTGCTCCCTCTACTTGGAGATATTGTGCTAAAGATTTTTGATAATCAGTTTGGTCTTCTCCCAAAAACCGCTTTTTTGTCGTACTCTCATCCAACATCAATAGAGTTGGCCTAATACCATTTTCTGATAAGTTGAGAGTTTCAGCCATAAAGACTACATCAGCATCTGTAGGAGTGGAACCTGAATTTAAAGAGTTTCCCAGAGGTTTTCCATAAGCAATATTAATACCTTGAGCTTGCAGCTCATGGGCTACTCCTAGAGTAATTGTAGACTTCCCACTATAAGGATCAGTCGATCCAATTAGCAAATAATTGGCAGATTTTGGCACACTCTCACTCCTGCAATCATTAATAATTCCAAAACCAAAACTTGTGCTATACCAGATTGACTAACCAAGCATTTTTCCGACTTGGTTTTTGATCCCAGCCACGGTATGCCAGACCACAAAAATACTTTGAATGTTCAAATCTAGGTCTATGCAACTTTTTCTTTTTCGGCACTTACTAATTTAAACACATTTTTAGCACCCCGACATCAAAATCAATTTTTTCAGAATACTTTAATAAATAATATTGATTGCCACCTAAAAATATAAGCGTTGCTGAATACTGGGATGATTTCGGCTGACACGGGGAGACGGAGAAACGGGGACACGGGGATTATGGTTTCTGATTAGGAGACAAAATCATCCCGCAATTATACAATGCCAAAATATAATTAGACAAGTATAGTTATTCTGAATAAGACTGGTACGAGTGTTTCCTTACCTAGAAAGTTTCAGCCAAAAAAGTGTTTCATCCTTATTTGAAAGGACGATAATATTCAAGTTGGGTAGCTATCCGAATATTGTCCAAAACATTTTCTTGTCCTTTAATTAATAGTCAGCTAAGTTAGCCTAATCATTCGTAGCGGAGTAACTTATTGTAGAAAGTTTTAGAAAAATCTACTGATCGATTTCGATGATAATTGACCAAGACATCAATCAAAAAATCAACGAACTCATAGGTGGCCATCATTAGTTCATAATTCAGTTCTTGATTACCATCAAACTGCATTCGGCACCGAGTTACTTCTGCAGGTAATCTAGAAACATTCCAGGTGACAACAAAAGGAATATTGTCGCCTCCTTCAATATTTCTTGCTCCTTCTAAACTTTTTTGTTTGTAAAGGCTAATCGCATGACCTAAATATTTACGTCTTTTCTCTGTGTAATATGGAGTATAAACAGCTATTTCCCCTTTTTCGGCAGGCTTTAATTGATTAATTGAATTATTTGGCATCTTCGATATTCTCCTGAATAAATACTACTCATTAAAGTTTAGTTCTTTTCTGTGTTTATAACTACTAGATAACCGAGCGAGTAGATTTATACTATGATTATATTTCAACTTTAAGTTTCTACAGCTACCTTGGGCAAAGTATTGTTTATCTGGTTGTAGGAATAACCAATTAATCATCAATTAAGTGTCTTTTTATGACACTAATAAATATAGTTAATTACAAATTTATTAGATTTTTTGTAAGCATTTCCTGCGGAATTCTGCGGGAACAGCTATTAGCAGTTACCTTTCAGCAAAATGACTTTTCCTTTCCTTTTCTGCGGAATGCTTTGCTGCACACATCAAACGCAAAAAAGCGACTTTTATTCCTGAAAATGAAGTACCATTAATCAAGCTTTTATAGTAAATCAGAAACAATATAGCAATCCTATTTTATTCGTGGTAAAAATATTACTGCTTTTTAGGGAGTAGGGAAAACTTACAGCACTTTTTAGGATGGTGAGGTACAGTTGAAAACTAATCTCTATTTCATATTTACTAAAGTGATAAAACTCTGTAGCTCACTAACTCTGCAACTGCTGTAACTGTGAACAGATTGGATTTTCAACTTTTTTATTTACTTTTTAATTAGTCGCAACCTATGCGCGGATTGCCATAGTTGATAGTTGATAGTTGATAGCTAATAGCTGACGGCTGAATACTTACGATTGTTTTTTTCTTCTTTTATAAAGATTTTTTTGATTTTATAGTTGATTGGGAAGATAAAAGTATATTTAGGGCTTGCTGATTAAATATCAAAGCACTGATAGATATAGATATTGATTTCAGGCTTTTTTGGTCTAAAAAAACTGCAAAGTTTTCGGTCTATAGAGCTGCAAAAAGCTACTATTTGAGGATGATTATGCCAGAAAAATCTTGGGACAATTTTTACGACTAATTCCTCTATAATTTCCATTTCTCCTGTTTCCTGTCTCCTACCCCTACCAAAATACTTTATTCAGCAAACCCTATTTAATCCATACTCTAGAGATGTGCATCTATGGCATTGTATAATTTTTTTTTGCTTAACTACTTAAGTTAATAAGTTATAGCTTATCTCTGAATACTTACTTTTTATCTTTACTTTTAAGGTAGTGCTAAAT
>JBFRWR010000289.1:0-4841 GCA_051439685.1 Trichodesmium sp. | reverse complement strand
GTTTTGCGTCGAGGTAGCGATAAAAATAAGTTAGCAATTTTGTATGAAGTTGTTACGGAAAATACGACAGAAGAGCAGACATCTCGCAGACGTAGAGGTGGAATTAGGCGACAAAAATCTCCTAAATCTGAAGAGAAAAAACAGGAAAAATCAAAAGTTCAGCCATTAGAAATTGTTAAGCCAGAACCTAATTATGGAATTAATAATCCTGCTGCTAAACTTGCAGCAGAACCAGGAGCAAAATACGGCAATGAAAAACAAAACGAGACCAAAAAAACTGCTAAATCTCAAGAAAAAGAACAGAAAAAAACAGAATTTCAGCAATTAGAAAATATTCAGCCTGAACAAATTTATGAAATTAATAATCCGGTTGTTAAACGTGCAGCAGAATCACGAATAAAATATGGAGATGAGAAACAAAATAATGAAAATAATCCTGAACATGGATCGGGAATAAAAAAAGATGAAAAAATTTCAGAAAATTCTGATGATAACATCGATCTAGAAGATTTTTTCTAATTTATAGGTAGAGTAGCTTGCTGTTTGCCAGCAAAACGCACTCTACTAGACTGACTACTCAAAAACTGGCGGCCAAATTTCAGATATTTGTAGTTCCCAACCAGGCAATAATTCTGGGATAGTCAATGTATCTTCATTAGTTAAAACTATCGGTTCCTCACAAGCACGATATACAGTTACGGTAAAGTTTTTAGGGTCTACTAAAATGCCTACTTGACTTCCTAACTCGATGAACTTTTGGAGTTTTTCAGTTAGAGGTTTAATGTTGTCCGATGCAGACCTCACTTCGATAGTTAAGTCAGGAACAATTTTGGCAAAAGAGCGGGGTGCTTGACGCATCTTTTGAGCGGGAACGAAGGAAACATCGGGACCACGCAAGTTGCCATCTGGTAGGCGAAAACCTGCGGAAGAACCTGTTACTCGTCCCAATTTGCGTGGAAGTATCCACATATTGAGAAAGGTGATTAGTCGAGCGATAATTTCTTCGGAAACGTAGTCTGATAATCCCATGATGATAATTTGACCGTCAACTAATTCGGTACGGTAGTCCAGATGTGCTTCTGTTAGTTGTGTTTGGATTTTTTCCAAGTCTTCAACTGTCAGAGACATAGATAATCTCCTATTACTATTTGAGACTGTTGGTGAAATTATAGCAAAAAAACTCTGGGAAATCCGACAGGGGGGATGGTGATAGCGATATAGCTGCCGCTAGGATCTGCTGTTAAAGATATAATCATCAAAATTTCTCCTTTGTTTGAGATATTATCACAATCACTCTCTTCATCATAAACCCAACCTGCGCAAGATAGGAACAATAATATAATGACTCACACCCAAACAAAAACCACCCACACAACCTAACAAACTGAAAAAACCTATACTAGCAAAAAACTCTAATAAATTAGGATGACTTTGATTAACAACAATAAACCGTAAAAATATCTCTGGAAATATCTTTAATTGCTCCAAAGTAACAAAAACTATCGCTGTCAAACTAGCAACCAAAAAAGCATAAACCGAACGATGCTTTCTTAAACCCAAACCCAGAGTCATAACACCAGTCGCTACCCCCACAGACAACTTACCCATAACTTCTAAAATAATTAAATCTTCTTTTGTTGTGTAGACACTGGTAGCAACTTGGGAAAATTGCCAACATAACCCACCTAAAATATAACCAACCATTCCCATAAATGCAGCGAACCAATAACGACGACGTTGACCAAAACCTCCCACATCAGTTAAACCGACTGCGGTTCCCAAACCTGCTAAACCAAAGACTACTATTTCCGGTCTGATAGTTAGAGGAACACCTGACATCATCAACCAAAAATTAGTAAATAAACTCAAACTAGCAAAGCGATCGCCAACTCCTGACCAATAAGCAAAAATTAATCCGAATATCGCCCCAATACTTCCCCCGACTCCTCCCAGTATCATTTCCCAAATTGTATCGACACAACCTGCAAGTATTTGATTAACTATTTTTGATAAAGTATCACATAACCTAGTAATACTATTACCAAGATTTGACAACTGAGTTATCAAGAAATTTTTAACCCTAATACCAAAAGCAGATATTCCTAGAGACCTTTTTTGCTGCCGATAAATTTTAGCCAAACGTACTTGAACTTCTGCTGCTGTAGCTGGTCGTTGAGCTGTATCTAAACTAACCATATCATCAAGCAAGTTAGCCAAAGCAGGATGAACAGGTTTGAAATGTCGCCACCTGAGTTTACCAGTTGAGGGGTCTTCTAATTCTGCCGGATATTTGCCAGTTAGTAAATGGATCAAAGTCCGACCCAAAGCATAAAAATCTGTAAAAGGACCAATTTCACTACCAGAAATTTGTTCTGGGGGACTATATCCAGGAGAGACTAATCTAGTTGTACTGCGTTTTGCCACAGTTTCTCTAGGTCTAATTTGATAATTATTAATTTGTTTTGCTCCACCAAAATCAATAATTACCAGTTGACCCCTTTTTTTTCGTTGATGATGGGAAAAAGTTCGAGATAATTTTGTCAGAGTAGAAGCTTCTACTCCTCGCAACATTAAATTAGATGGTTTAATGTCTCTGTGAATAATTTTCCGGCGGTGCAGTTCCCATAAAATTTCTACTGCTTGGGAAAGCAAATTAATTACATAAATATCTGGACATCCTTGGGGATGTTGTTCAATAATGTCCTCCAGAGTACAACCATCTATTTTTTCCATCACCAGACAGGGTAAAAACCATTGACTAGAGTGGCCAACTTCTGAGTGACTATTTCGCTTGCGGAGGTGAAAATAGTTTTCTGATTCGACTTTGGGAATACCTGAATGACTTAAGCTAGCTAAAACCCAAGCCTCTTGGTCAAATAGTTCCAGAGCTTTAGGAGAAGTTTCTACTAATACTTTCAGAATACGTTCCGTTTGAGTTTTTTGGTCCCAAACAATGTAGATTTTAGCAAATCCACCTGCACTTATTCGTCGCAGGGGAACGTAGCGATTGTTTAGTAGAAGAGGAGTTCCGCAACTTTGACAAAAGTTATTACCCCACGCCTGGACTGGATTTGGACAGTGGGGATTGATACAATGGATTTTCGATAATAGGGACTGATGCACAGTCATCTACATTCTAATTATAGGTTGAGGACAACGAGAAAATCACCTATTATTTTCACATTTCCTGTGTTCATCTTAAATTACAGCATACAAAGAAAAAAGCTGTTGTCGGTAGCTATTCAGTTATAAGTTATCAGTTATCAGTCAGACGAAGTAGACTTGCGGGAAAGTGGACAACAAAGCAGAAACAAAGAAGACAGGATTTACGCAAAATGTGAACTTATAGAACCCCTAACAGTATCTTTATCTTTGCAAAAGTGAGGATTAGGAGACAGGAGTCAGGAGACAGGAGACAGGAGACAGGAGACAGGAGACAGGATACAGGAGACAGGAGTCAGAATTTCGGTGAAATAGAATAGGGAAAAAAGTATAACGCATAGCCCCTTGCTTCATCATCTCCCCATCTCCCCATCTCCCCAGCTAATTTTTGAGATACCAAATGGGTTCTATACACCACCTGTAGGGGTTAAATGCTGTTAAACCCTACTAGATATAGTGAGTATGCGTCAGTCCTGGAAAATTCAAACTATAAGATTGACAGAATTTAGAGCATTCTAACCAGCAAAATATAACGGAGACGCGGTGAAACAGGGACGCGGAGATTGGATAATTGAGTAATTAATTGAATCTACTCGTGATTAGAGAAAATCCCCGCGTTCATATATCTGTGCCTCTTCCTCTCACCACGTCTCCGCGTCTCCCTCTCTCCGTGTCCTCAAGAACTGTCCTCAAGAACCCCCGTCCTCTCGACTCAAATTGGAAAAACTTACCCTTGTCAGACTACCTCACTCCCCTACTGTTCATCTAATTTACTCACCTCAATAAATTTAACGAAATCTTTATAGTTAATTATCATAAGTATCAGTTACTTGTCTTTTTATCATCAAAAAATGCAAGTTAAATGTACCTTAGTTTAGTCTAATTACAAGGGTAATTATTCAGATAGATTGGAGGTAAAAAATTACCCTTTCATCAAAATTTGTTGATAGATTTTTTGGTGTATTAGCTGCTAATTTTTTCCCTAAAAAAAATTATTATCTCTTGTTATCGCTAGTCATAGTTGCTAGATAACATCAGAGTAAAATTTCTGAGATTAGTTAATCATTGGAGTCTTCAGCTTTCCTGATTCCGTATTTTTTTTAATGATCCCTTACCTTTTACTAAATATTTGATTCTCTTGTCAGACTTATTTTTTTACCTGCATATATATGTTTTTTTGTCAATAAGCAATTATCCACTTGATTTATTTACCACTCTTAGTTTCAGAAGATAAACAAATGTAACAAACTGATTAAAAAAAGTTATTAATAAAAAAATAATCTTTTAAGTAGAAAAGTTCTAATTCTTGATATTATCTAGAATAGTCTGTGAAATATACAGAAGAGTAAAAGAGATTCTTAGGAAATAAGATATGAGTTACGCTAAAACACAAAGTAAGTCTGGGTATCAGGCTGGAGTTAAAGACTATAAACTGACTTATTACACCCCTGATTACATACCAAAAGATACAGACGTTTTGGCTGCTTTCCGTATGACTCCTCAGCCTGGAGTTCCACCAGAAGAAGCTGGTGCTGCGGTAGCTGCTGAATCCTCTACTGGTACTTGGACAACAGTATGGACTGACTTATTAACTGACCTAGATCGCTACAAAGGTCGTTGCTATGATATTGAGTCTGTTCCTGGCGAAGATAATCAATATATTTGCTATGTAGCTTATC
>JBFRWR010000288.1:0-12850 GCA_051439685.1 Trichodesmium sp. | reverse complement strand
CTTATTAGTTATTGGCCTTTTGATGAAGGTTCTGGTAATCTTGTTAGGGATAAATCAGGTAATGGTAATGATGGAACTATTTATGGTGGTGCTGTCTGGACAACTGGATGGGTTTCTGAAATATGATCTTTGTTCATTAATTGATAATTCATAATGGATAATGGATAATTACCTCTGGTTAAAACCATCGGATTGACCAATAAGGAAAAATTGATTTTTTTCCCCTTGAAAGGGGAGGCTTTTAACCAAGATAATTAATTATCCCATAAAATTATTGTAATTAAAATAGTGAACAATTAAATCACGATTATAATCTGGAACATTAAGAAAGGGTTTGGAGGCTAAACCCCTACGGAATTGCTATTTAACTTTTTCACAAATAGACAAAAAATATGGTTAATCAAATTACCGATCTAAAATTACTGTATGAAGAAGATTATTTCCTGTGGTTAGAAGAAACGGTCAAACTACTAAATAATCGTCAATTAGAAAACCTAGATTATGAGAACTTAATTGAGGAATTAGAAGCGTTGGGTAGAAGTGAAAAAAGTGCTGTTGAAAGTTTCGTTATTTTAATTATTCAACATCTCCTCCTTTATCAATATTGGTCAGAAGAAAGAGCTAATAACTCTAGCCATTGGTGTGGATAAATTTTAACTTTTCGGGCTCAATTATAATTAAAAATCACAACAAATTTACGGAATTATTTAGCTGAAAGACTTGACTATCTTTATGGCAAAGCTAGAAAAATTGCTCAAGCTAAATCGAGACTTCAGTTACCAGAAATTAACCCTTATTGTCTAGAACAGATATTGGATGAAGATTGGCTACCAGAGTAATTATTCAACATCTCTTCCTTTATCAATATGAGCATCAGTTACATACACAAGTTTTTCACGGTTGATATAATCAAAAAAAAGGTAAACCCACGCGGGCAAGATGCCCGCACTGGCAACATTTAATTGTTAATATCACTTCCAAATAAAGACTCTAAATTACGAGATCCACTAACTATTCTCACGATTTCTATTTCTACTTCAGTTACTTGATAAAAAATAATATAACCATCTAAGGGCACACCTCTTAAATTAGGCATGATTTGAGTATGATTTCGCCCCATATTAGGAAAGTTAATTAAGTTTTTACACTTATCATCAAAGGGTTTAATAAAACGTTCATCTGCTTCTACACTAAAGTTACTAAAATAATCAGAAATCTCATCTATATCGCGAATAGCTGCTTGACATCAACTATATTTATTCACCTAAATTTTCCTCTCGCAACCGCTGAAATTTTTGCTTTAATTGTGCAATAACAATTTCTCCATCAACTTTTTCACCCCTTTCTAATTGTTCTCAACCTATTTTAACTTGAGCGCGAGTTTCATCAAGCCATTTTTGATAATCTTGTTCTTGTTTTTCTAATAGTTTTAAAGCGACATCAATCGCCTGTTGAATATTGGTATATCTTCCCTTATTAATTTGGGATTGAAGAAATTTTTCTTGTTCGGGAGTTAAGATAATATTCATCATCCAATTTAAAAAATAAACTATATTTAATTCTATCCTTTATTCAGGATTTATCTTACAAAAAAGAGCTGATTTATTGATAAATAGAACGTAAATATTGAGCCGTCAGAATAACACACCGAAAATTAACATTCTAGGTGGTGCGTTAATGAAATGTAACGCACCCTATAAAAACTAACAATTTCTCTCAATAGACACAACAGTAGGGTGTATTATCCCACTAATTTTTATTTACGATTATCTTTCTTTAACAACATCGAAACGAGAACACCTCCCCAGATTAACTACTTCTCCAACTATTCTTCCCTCATCCAAAAAAATATTTCCTCTTAAATCTACAGTCTGATAACCACTAGGTCTATTAATCCATGTAGTAGCCTTTAAAACTAATTGATCTGGTATTTCCGGAGAATTAAAGGCATTATATAAACCTTTCATTCTAAAAGAACCAGAAGGTACAGATGGATTTCTAGGATGAGCTGAAAAGATAAACAAGGCATCAATTTCAATTGTACTTTTAGCTTCAATAACAAGTCTCAAACGAGTGAGACCTTGACCTTCATCACAATAATAAATACCTTCCCAAGCACCATTTAAAATCCTCAATCGAGATTCTATGCTTTGTTTTTGGGAAATTTTTAAATGGTTAAATTCCTGGGGGTAACTAGAGAACGGATTTTTTCCATCATCTCTCATCTCTTTTTGAGGATCAGAAATACTAATAATTTTTGCCACAAGGGTTTTCATTTTGCCGTCTACTGGTCTAGCCATCCCCACAGTTAGTCCACAGATACTAATAAATGTTGCTCCCCACACCAGAAAATATCTGACTAATGCTTTCATAAAATTAACTCCTAAAATTTAGTTCTACTATATATTTGTATAAGCCACCAATTAATATTATGTCCGGATGATTAAGTATAATAAAACTTCAAAGAGCGATCGCCAGAAAGTAGGAAGAACTTATGCCGAAGCTAGTCACGATTGAAAACGAATTAACAGTCAAATTCTTTGCCTTAACATTTAGTTAATAAGGGTTTGGAGACCAAACCCCTACGAAATTGCAATTTATCGACAGATTCCGAAAATTTAGTCAAAGATTACTTTTGAATTTTAACTTTTAACTTTTAACTTCTAAAAGTCGATATTGCACTTCCAAATAAACCAACAAAGCATTAATATCCGCTGGATTTACTCCCCCTATTCTCGACGCTTGCCCAATAGTTAAAGGCTGAACTTTTGACAGTTTTTCCCGCGCCTCCATCGACAATGTAGAAATAGCAAAATAATCTAAGTTAGCAGGCAAATTCCTATTTTCTTGCCGACTAATTTGGTCGATTTGATTTTGTTGTCTTTGCAAATAACCGGAATATTTAATATCAATTTCGGCTCCTTCTTTTTCAACTAATTTTAAATCTAAATTCCCCAAATTATACCTTTCTAAATCCACATAATGGAAACCAGGTCGGCGCAACAAATCTGCTAAAGTAATCGAACCTTTAATTTTTGTCTGAGTATCGGCAACAATATTTATAGCTACCTCCTCTAATTCTTTAATTCGAGTTGAATTTAACCGAGATTTTTCAGCATTAATATTAGTTTGCTTCATCTCAAATAACTCCCATCGACGGTCATCTATTAAACCAATTTCTCGACCCAAAGGTGTTAGTCTTTGGTCAGCATTATCAGACCGTAAAATCAAACGATATTCGGAACGACTCGTCAACATTCGATAGGGTTCGCGCAAATCTTTTGTACATAAATCGTCAATCAAAGTACCAATATAACTTTGTTCTCTGGGGAAGATAATCATGTCTTGATTTCTAACAAATTTAACCGCATTTATTCCCGCAACAAAACCTTGAGCTGCCGCCTCCTCATATCCAGTGGTACCATTTATTTGACCGGCACAAAATAACCCTTCAATTTTCTTAGTCATCAACGTCGGATAACATTGAGTCGCAGGCAAATAATCATATTCCACCGCGTAAGCAGGTCGCAACATCACACAATTTTCCAAACCAGGCAAACTGCGCAACATTTGTAATTGCAATTTCTCTGGCAAACCAGTAGAAAACCCCTGAATATAAAGTTCAGGAATATCACGACCTTCCGGTTCAATAAATATTTGATGACTACTTTTATCAGCAAACCGGACAATTTTATCCTCAATACTCGGACAATAGCGCGGACCTTTCGCATCCACCCACCCACCGTAAACAGGAGACAAATGCAAATTATCGCGAATTAATTTGTGAGTTTCTGGAGTGGTGCGCGTGAGATAACAACACATCTGTTCCCGTTCCACCCAAACTCCGGGGTCGAAACTAAACCAACGCACTTTTTCATCTCCTGGTTGCTCTTCCAGATCGGTGTAGTCAACGGAACGTTTATCAACTCTGGCAGGTGTACCCGTTTTCAGTCGTCCGGTTTCAAAACCAAGTTTATTCAGGGTTTCAGTTAAACCGATGGCCGGAAATTCTCCGGCACGTCCCGCTGGCATAGATTTATTGCCAACCCAAATGACTCCACCGAGGAAAGTTCCGGTAGTGAGAATGACAGCTTTACATTTGAAAGCGACACCGAAGTAGGTTTCTACCCCGATAATTTCGTCGTTGTCTCCCAAAACTAAGTCTGTCACCATGCTTTCCCGAACTCGCAGGTTTTCTTGGTTTTCGACAATATTACGCATAACAGTCGCGTATTCCCGTTTGTCAGTTTGAGCGCGTAACGCCCAAACAGCAGGTCCGCGAGAAGAATTGAGAATGCGTTTTTGCAGGTAGGTGCGGTCTGCCATTTTGCCAATTTCTCCACCCAAAGCATCCACCTCGTGGGTAAGTTGAGATTTTGCAGGTCCCCCAACAGCAGGGTTGCATGGTTGCCAAGCAATTTTGTCGAGGTTGAGGGTTAGTAGCAGGGTGTGGCAACCGAGACGTGCGGAAGCAAGGGCGGCTTCGCAACCAGAGTGTCCGGCTCCTACTACAATGATGTCGTATTCGTCTTGGAAATCGAAAGTTTTGGTCATGTTATAGTTTTGGTTTAATGTACTTCTTTTTATAATAGCGACAATTCTAGTAATTATAATATATTTTTCATAAGTCATAAAAAATACAGATTTTTACTGTTTTTAAAAGATGTTTGTTTGGCTTAAATATTTTCTAAAAATCAAGCGATCAATATATTAAAAATATGTGACAATAAAAAAGAAGGAAAAAGTAATTTTACTAGCATGAAAATTCCTAATCAATCTCAAGCAATTATTGAATAATCAAAAATAACTGAATATTTACTAAATATCCAACATCCAAAAGGAGGTCATAAAGCACGTTTCTTAATGAAATTTGGTTATAATCTTAATAATTGGCAACAATTAGAAGCGGATATTCGGCAAAATAATCTTAATGCAGACCCAGAAAGAGTCAAGGAAACAGTCTATGGAATTAGCTATGAAATTAGTGCAGAAATACTCACTCCAAGCGGTAAACTTCTAAATTTAAAAACTGTTTGGCAAATTGACAAAGGCAAAGAAATACCAAGATTAATTACAGCATATCCCAATTAACTACAATTAACTAAATCAATAATATTGGTTTGTAAATTGTTTCCAAAGAGTGAATAAAAAGAGAATAGTTGTGTCTGATAATGATAGGTATAATATAATTGTTTATATATAAAATAAAAGTAAGCATATATTCAAGCAAGAACTGAGGTTAGGTTATAGCCAATTTCATTAATGAATTTTAATTCTCCTTGGTGGATAATTCCCCTCTAGTATGATAATGAGTTAATGACAAATAGCTGATGGCTGACTACTGTTTGCGCAGCATTCCGTAGGAAATGCTTACAAATAAAATGACAGTAAATATGATACATAAGGAGAGATTATGGATTTTCAACTTTATACAGATGTAATTCTTTTAGAAGATGCACCAGAAGAAAACCTTCAAGCAGGAGATATTGGTACAATAGTTGAATGTCATAAAGTTCCAGGGTTAGAAACAGGTTACAGTGTCGAATTTTTTGATATGCTCGGAAATACACTAGCAGTTTTGACTTTGCCTGGGAGTTTATTACGAGTACCCACGAATAATGATAGACCTACTGTGCGCTCGGAAACTACTACAGTTAAGTTCTAAACAACATTTTAATAAATTTAAAAAATTAAGGCGATCGCTCTCTATTAAAACTCAACAGCAGAAGTTAATTTAGATTAAAAATTAATAGCTATTAATGTGCAATTTATTTGACATTATTGAAGTTTCAGAAGATTCAATCTCAGAAAATGAACAATTAGGAACTAAGGAAAAATATTGATATTGCGAAGATAAAATTAATTACTTATATAAAAAAGCTAGACCTAATACTGGGGAAGCTTGGTCAGAAAAAATAGCATCAGAATTATGTGAGTTACTAAACCTACCTCATGCACATTATGAACTAGCAATTTGGAAAGGTAATTTAGGAATAATTTCTCCTTCTTTCGTACCACAAAATAAGACTCTTATTCTTGGTAACCAAATTTTAGTAAAAATAGACGAAAGTTATCCCGGATTTAGTTCTAATAATTATAGAGTTTCTGAACATACTCTTGATATTGTAGTTGAAGCGATCGCCAATAATCCCATGCTTATCAATTTACCTTTAAACTGGAAACCTCCTAAAGGTATTGAAACAGCAATAGAAACTGTTATTGGTTACTTATTATTAGATGCTTGGATAGGTAACACTGACAGACATCACGAAAATTGGGGATTTATTATGAATAATTCAGTAAGTTTAGCTCCAACATTCGACCACGCATCTAGTCTCGGTAGAGAATTAACAGATTCCCAAAAACAGAATAAAATCAATAATAAAGTTGTCAAAAATTATGCAGCCAAATCAAAGTCAGCAATGTATGATACAATAGGAGATAAAAAACCTATGTTAACACTAAATTTATTTGAAAAAGCAGCACAAAAATATCCCAAAGCAGCTCTAATTTGGCTCCAAAATTTAGCCAATATATCAGCAGAAGATACTTTGTCTTTATTTGAACGAATACCTAAAAATTATATCTCTGAAATTTCTATTGAATTTGCTCAAGAAATTCTGACAATTAACCAAAATAGACTTCTACAAATAAGAGAAAATTTGCTATGAAAAAATTATTTTTAGCTTGGCAAGACTCAGTTACTCGTGCTTGGTTTCCTGTAGGTTCTTTAACTTATCAAAACAATTGGTATGAATTTGTTTACCTGAGAGGTGCAGAAAAAGCTAAAAATCAGTGTGGTTTTTCTGGCATTTGGTCTTTAAATGACTTTAATAAAGTTTATCGCTCTCAGGAATTATTGCCTGTATTTTCTCATAGAATTATGAAGAGAACCCGACCAGATTATCCAGATTTTATTAGTTGGCAAAATCTCTCAGAAACAGAAGATGATCCTATGGTTTTATTGTCTCGTAGCGGAGGTAAAAAAGTAACAGATAATTATGAGATTTTTCCTGATCCAGAACAAGATAAAAATGGTGTTTATCATCTATATTTCTTTACCCATGGTTTGCGATATATGGCATCTGAAACTATTGACAGAATCAAAAAATTAGAGGTAGGAGAAACTTTGTATTTAATGCACGATGCGCAAAACGATTATGATTCAGATGCTTTAATGCTACGCACAAAAGATTTTTACCTTTTAGGTTTTTGCCCTCGATATTTATTAAATGATGTTTTTCCCTTAGTAAAAAAGTCTCCTAATTCAGTTAAAATAACATTAGATAAGGTTAACCTACCACCAGCACCGTTACAAATGAGATTGCTTTGTCATTTAACAGTAAAACATGATGATTTTCAACCTTTTTCTAGTGAAATTTATGAATCTTTAGCTGTACCAATTTTTAGTTAAATTTAAGTTAGCTTTGCTCTATAATAGACATCTCCGATCATCAAAAATCTAAATCAATTATCCCACAAAAATCAAATCAATTATTTCCTCCCTTAATATTTGTACAGACGCTGAATACAACGTCTGTACTTCTCTATTTTCTGGAGATATCTAAAATCAACCAAATCTATATCCAAAACCTCTAACAGTAATCACATACTCTGGTTTACTAGGATTAATTTCCAGTTTCTCCCGTAACCAACGAATATGAACGTCAACAGTTTTGCTATCCCCAATAAAATCAATTCCCCAAACCTTTTCTAACAACTGTTCGCGAGACCAAACTCTCCGTGGATAACTCATAAACAACTCAAGTAAACGAAATTGTTTAGGAGAAATTTTCACATCTTTCCCTCTAACAATTACTCGACATTCTTCTGGATAAAGAGTTATATCTTTATACTGAAGCACGGATGGTTGAGATAGTTGACCTAGACTTTGACGACGCATCAACGCATGACAACGAGCCATAAATTCCCGGATGCCAAAAGGTTTAGTTAAATAATCATCTGCTCCCGCTTCTAAATAGAAAGCACAATTATTCGCACTACCCCTTGCTCCTAAAATTATTATCGGTATAGAATTACCTTGATGTCTTAACATCCTGCATATGTCTAAACCATTCATAGAGTCAACAATTAGAAGCTTTATAGATTGCTCCCTTTTAGTTGATAAATCATTCTGTAGAGTGGGAATAACGCTACGCCCGTCAGGAGCAATAACTACTTCATAACCTTGTTCCTCCATAGCTAGAGCTAGCATATCTCGAAATAGGTCTTCTGTATCTAATAATAGAACTTTAGTCGTCGTTTTAAAGGTATAACGGGAAATATTTTCACTAATGTCAGGAGAAAACATAAATATCGCTTTTAATTGAGTTGGTGAGGTGATCAACATTTGTCTTGCCTTACTGAAAATTTAGGCAAAACTAAACCTGTAACTTATAGCTAATTAACTCAATTTTGTAGCTAATTAACTTAACTACTTTTCAACCATCCAACTGACAAAAGCACTGGGTTTTTCTCCCATTGATATAAACTATTCTGAGTGTGGGATATCACTAGAGCAACTTTAGCAATAGCCGAATCTATTCTGTTTTTAGGCTTTGGGCCTTTGATCGGAATAAGTGTTAATTTTGTAACCATTGCTCTTTTTTATTTTGCATTGTTATGGCGAATACAAAACTAGAATTGACTTAATATTACGGGTAATAGGTTAAGTTTAGGTTAAGTTTAGGTTAAGATTATCAATTTTTAATTATATGGTTATGAAAATCTAATACAGGTTTCATCAAATATGCCGACAAAGTATTCCTGGCAAGAATCACAGCTTAATCATAGAAATCAGTAAATTTTCATCTTAATCTAAAAATTGAGTATTTGAAGTCTCTTAATTACCTTCATTCTCATCAAAAGTAGTTAAAATCTCTTACTAATAGTTAATATCAAAAGTATAAATATGTTACTACACTTAAGTACCTGGTCTGAAGTCGAAGCTTATCTGAATCAATCTCAAGGTATTATTATGCCCATAGGTTCTACGGAACAACATGGACCGACAGGATTAATTGGTACAGATGCTATTTGTGCAGAAGTCATTTCTAAGGGAGTAGGAGAAAAAGTTGAAGCATTAGTCGGACCGACTATTAATGTGGGGATGGCCTTACATCATACAAGTTTTCCAGGTACAATCAGTTTGCGACCTAGTACGATGATTCAGATGATTCGTGACTATATAGTATGTTTAACTAGAGCAGGATTTACCAAATATTTCTTTATCAATGGTCACGGAGGAAATATTGCTACATTGAAAGCTGCTTTCTCAGAAACTTATGCTCACTTAGCTGATTTAAACATTGTTAATGCAGATCGGGTTCAGTGTAAAGTCGGTAATTGGTTTATGTGCAGTTCGGTTTACAAATTAGCCAAAGAGTTGTATGGCGAGCAAGAAGGTTCTCATGCTACACCTAGCGAAGTAGCTTTAACTCAATATGTTTACCCAGAATCAATTAAACAAGCACCACTCTCAGAAAAAGTAGCTAGAGGTTATCCAATATATAGTGCTGCTAATTTTCGTTATCGCTATCCTGATGGTCGTATGGGTTCAAACCCCGCATTAGCTACATCTGAACATGGTCAGCAATTTTATGAGTTAGCAGTAAAGGAGCTTAGTAATTCTTACTTAGAATTTATAAACCAGGATTAAAATAGCAGTCAGCGGTCAGCAGTCAGCCAACAGCTCTCAAGGTGTATGATGGGGGATACTTAAGAGAAGTCGCTCCCCATCTACAAACCCCAGAACAGCGACACTACCCGCTTTTTCCAACTCTTGTGGAAGGACTTATATAGAATCCGGTTGAATAGTCGTCATTGCGACGATAGGAAGCAATCTCCTAAAAACCTGAGACTGCTTTCCTTACGGAATGCTGCGTATTTCCTGACGGAATGCTCCGCAAACATGTCGCGTTTGCTTTAGCATTCCGTAGGAAAGCGAAACCTTCCACTCCGTTTCAGTCGCAATGACTTGGATATAGTAATTACCCGGATTTTATATTAGTTGCTCAAAAATCTCGAAATTTCAACTCTGAATCCGGATTCTTAGATATATTCATTGTTTAATAAGGTTATACCTATTTTGACTATAACTTTTGGATCGTCTAATTATGAATAATCAAGCTAATACCCCTGTTAATACCGATAACTATTTATTAAGAAGTGTACATACAAGCAACTTCCCAAATATTTTAGACCAGTTAGGAATATCTTTAGTAGTTTCTACTTATCAAGCAGGTAAATTAATTGTATTGCGTGCCGATAATGGGGTAATTAATACTCATTTTCGCACTTTTAATAAACCGATGGGATTAGCAGCAACTCACGAAAAAATTGCCTTGGGAACTGCTTATCAAATTTGGGATTTTCGCAATGTTCCAGCAGTAGGAGAAAAAATAGAACCCCAAGGCAAACATGACGCTTGTTATTTACCACGAAATATTCATATAACTGGGGATATTGATATTCACGAAATGGCTTGGGCGAAGGATGAATTATGGTTTATTAATACTCGTTTTTCTTGCCTTTGTACTCTCGGTCATCCTAATAGTTTTGTACCGAGATGGCGACCTCCTTTTATCACTGGATATGACTTAACAGACCGCTGTCATTTGAACGGGCTTTGTTTAAAAAATGAACGACCAAAATATGTCACAGCTTTGGGAGAAACTGATACTTCAGCGGGGTGGAGAAAGAATAAAGCTAATGGTGGAATATTAATAGATATAGAAACAAATGAAATATTAATGCGGGGTTTATCTATGCCCCATTCTCCGAGATGGTATCAAGAACAATTATGGTTATTAGAATCGGGCAATGGTAGTCTGGCAAAAGTAGATTTAAACGAGAGAAAATTAGAAACAGTTGCTAAGTTGCCTGGGTTTACTCGCGGTATAGATTTTTGGGGAAATTTAGCATTTATTGGTTTGTCTCAAGTTCGAGAAACTGCTGTTTTTAGTGGGATGCCTATTACTCAACTTCAAGAAAGAATTTGTGGGGTTTGGGTGGTAAATATTTTAACTGGAGAAACTGTGGCATTTTTGAGGTTTGAAGCTGGAGTTCAGGAAATATTTTCTGTGGCAGTTTTGCCTAATATTCGTTTCCCAGAAATTATTGAATGGAATGAAAATTTATTAGCAAGTTCTTATGTTTTACCAGATGAAGCTTTAGCAGAAACAGTCAAGCCAAGTTCGGAAATTGCTATGGCAGAAACTCATTTAGTTAAAGGAAATCAGCTATATCAAGAAGATAAATTAGTAGAAGCTATTAATGAGTATCAAGAATGTTTGAAGTTACAACCAGACTTGACAGCAGCTCAATATAATTTGGGTGTAGCTTTAGGAGATAATCAACAATATGAAGCAGCAATTAATTTTTTAGAACAGGTAATTAATACAGAACCAGATAATGCCGATGCTTATAATAGTATTGCTTATGCTTATAGTCAAAAAGGTGAATTAGAAGCGGCAATTAAACATTATGAAAAAGCGATTAATCTCAACGGTAGTTTTGCCAAAGCACATTTTAATTTAGGGATGACATTATTAAAAAATGGAGATTTAAAACGAGGATTTGCTGAATGTGAATGGCGGTGGAAAACTACAGATTTTACTCCTTTTCAATGTCCTCATCCCCGATGGAAAGGCGAAGATATTAGTCAGAAAAATTTATTAGTTCATACCGAGCAAGGTGCGGGAGATGCGATTCAATTTATCCGTTATATTCCTCTAGCAGCAAAACGTTGTCAAAAAATTATATTAGTATGCCCGCCAGAGTTAATTTCTCTATTTAAAAATATCCCAGGAATTGATAAATTAATGCCACCAGGAGAACTAAAATTATCAGAATTTGATGTCTATATACCCTTAATGAGTTTGCCTTACATTTTTGACACAACCTTAGACACAATTCCTGCTGAAATTCCCTATTTAAAATACTCCAATACTAACTTTATGAACCTTGCTGATGCCTTGTATAAAGTAGGTATTGTTTGGGGAGGAAGTTCTACTCATAAAAATGACCATAATCGTTCTTGTAAATTAACCGATTTTTTACCTATTTTACAAATATCAGGAGTCAAATTTTATAGTCTGCAAAAAGGAGAAAGAACTCAAGAATTAACTGAAATTCCCAACAATATCGAAATAGAAGATATGAGTTCTCAGTTAAACAATTATGCTGATACAGCAGCAATAATAAATCAATTAGATTTGGTAATTACTGTTGATACTTCTGTCGCACATTTAGCCGGAGCATTGGGTAAAAATGTATGGACTTTATTATGCTTTAATCCTGACTGGCGTTGGCTACAAGCAGGAGAAAATACTCCTTGGTATCCGACGATGAAATTATTCCGTCAGTCTCAGTCAAGAAATTGGGAGGAAGTAGTTGAAAAAGTGCAGGCAGAGTTGTGGAAAATTATGACAAAAAAAATGATTATAAGTGTGAAATAGAATTAGGTAAAAATGTATGGATTTTGTTATGTTCAGGACTTACGCAAAGAAACCGGGTTTTTAGGATAAATCGTTGTTTTTAGCAATAAACATTGACGAAAAAACCAGGTTTCTGGGTTCGCCTGCGTAAGTCCTGATGTTTTACACCGCTTTTCAGATGGATAAACCACACCGTCATAACCAAAACCCAGTAGGGGCGTTTTCCTACGGAACATGTAAAACGTAGTTGTGCGCTAGCTAATCGCGATATAGCCTTACGGAATGGGCTTCGCCTAACGCCCCTACTCCCCTACTCCCCTACTCCCCTACTCCCCTACTCCCCTACTCCCCTACTGTGGTCTACTGAAATGAAAAGCGCTGTAAAGTCGCCCAATCCCATCTATATGAAAATT
>JBFRWR010000287.1:0-6197 GCA_051439685.1 Trichodesmium sp. | reverse complement strand
CACCCTCCCCACACTTCCCACCCTCCCCAAACTTCCCACCCTCCCCAAACTTCCCACCCTCCCCAAACTTCCCAAACTCCCCACCCTCCCCAAACTTCCCAAACTTCCCAAACTTCCCACCCTCCCTACACTCTGCTTTTTTCAGCAAACCCTATTTAGTATTTCCAACTTCCCACTTTAGCCAGAGGTACTGTGAGGGTAGCTCCTCCGCAGGAGGCTAACTGAAATCCCCGACTTATCTCGTCAAGATTGATTAAATTGGCAGAAAATGAAACTTATGGCCAATGCAAAGTCCTATATATTGAAATTAGTAAGCAATTTCATAAAATATTCCTACATTCACGACACAGGGAACAGGGAACAGGGCACACGGCAAGGAAAAACATAATAAAAAAGAGAAAAAAAGGTTTTATTTCTATAATTTCTGGAATTTATCTTTTTTGATTGTAGAGATAAATCAAAAATTCATATGTAACTGGCTTTTTTGAATTTCCTATAACTTGTGTATTCAGAGTCAATGTGAGTTTTACCTCTATTAATCTTTCTAGAAAAATACCAGCCTTGAATATTCAAAATAAATATAAATATTATTCTAGATTTTCCTGGATATAAGAAGGTTCCAACTGACAAATAAGATTAAGCTTGCTAGGATTAACTCATGGCAAATACCAATAATCATGTCAAAATTAGAAATTGATTAGAATTAATGCTAATTTGAGCAAGATTTGCCTACAAATATTAGAAGCCAGGAGTTAGAATGAATAACTTAAATACTATTGTAACTATTCAGGTGTAGGGATTGACAAAATTAATCCCAATGTAAGTATTTCCTGCGGAATGCTCCGCAAACATATCGCGCAGCGAAGCAAGCGAAACAGCTTTTTTAATAGATTAATTCAACAAATGAGTGAATAAACCATAAGTTTTTGTGTATGTAGATTTTATATTCCTTATTTTCTTTGACAAAATTGAAATATATAGTCTAAATATTGAAGAGTTTAGCTGATAGCTGATGGCTGAATCCTTATATCAAGTCTCATTAATGAGCCATAATAAAAATTTTCTTCTCTCAAGCGCGAGAATATCTTGTAAATTTCTTTCTACTCCTTACTCCCTACTCCCTACTCCCTAATTCTTAAATTTTTTATTGTGGTTATTCAAAAAGACATGATATTACATACTATTTATTAATATTGTCTATTTTTATGCAAAAGAGAATCTCATCTCAATTTTTGCAATTACCATGATTAATCATCAAATTATTTTGGCAAAATAGTATAACTTAGAAATTAAAAGTAGTCGGCAAATTAATCAGAATATTATGTCATCAAAAATCCTGGTAGTAGATGATGAGCCTGATTTTGAATCACTAATCATCCGTAACTTTAGAAAAAAAATCAAACAAAAAGAACTAGAATTTATTTTTGCTAGAGATGGTGTAGAAGCACTAGAAATATTATCAGATGAACCGAGTGTAGACATCGTATTAACTGATATTAATATGCCTTTAATGGATGGGTTGACTTTATTGGATAATCTTAAAGTTGACTATCCTGAAATTAAAGCAGTAATTATTTCTGCTTATGATGATATGGAAAAAATTAGGTCTGCTATGAATAGAGGAGCTTTTGATTTTTTAACTAAACCCATAGATTTTCAAGATTTAGAAATTACGATTCAAAAAACATTAGCTAATGTTAAACAAATCAAAGAAAATAGGCGTTTGAAACAAGAAAAAGATGAGGCAGAAGCAGCAAATAAAGCAAAAAGTGTATTTCTCGCAAATATGAGCCATGAGTTACGAACACCATTAAATGCAATTATTGGTTATAGTGAAATTTTACTAGAAGATGCTGAAGATTTAGGCGATCAAGACTTTGTTCACGACATTGATAATATTCATACCGCAGGCAAACATTTATTAACAATAATAAATGATATTCTTGACCTTTCAAAAATTGAAGCAGGGAAAATGGAAGTTCATTTTGAAAGCTTCAATATTATGACTTTAATTGAAAATGTTGTCTCTACTATTCAACCATTGATTGAGAAAAATAATAATACATTAGAAATTATCTGCAAAGATAACAAAGAAGCAATTATTGCTGACCCGAATAAAATGCGTCAAGTCATTTTAAATCTTCTGAGCAATGCAGCTAAGTTTACAGAAAATGGCAAAATTAGTTTGATGGTTAAAGTTGTTAAAAATGATGAGGATTTTATATCTCAAAATCCCAACTTTAACTGCGATAATAATTTATTAGTTTTAAGTGTTAGTGATACTGGTATTGGCATATCTCCAGAACAAATTAATAGTTTATTTCAACCATTTACTCAAGCCGATAATTCCACAACAAGAAAATATGGGGGTACTGGTTTGGGTTTAGCTATTAGTCGTCACTTTTGTAAAATGATGGGTGGAGATATTGCTGTATTAAGTGAGGTTAATCAAGGTTCTGTTTTTACTGTCAAGGTTCCTTTTTGTCAAGAAGAATTAATCAATGATTTTTGATTTTTTTGATTGTTTTTTCTAATCATATAGAACCAGGGTAATTTAGTTATTGTGTAAGCATTCAGCTATCAGCTATCAGCTAGCCTCCGGAGGAGGAACTGCGTTAACAGCTATTGCTTTTAGTAAATTATCAAACCAATGATTTAATTGAGAAACAAAAAATCTGGCTATATTTGATTGGCTGGGGGAGGGGGGTTCATGCAACGTCCGTAGTCGAGTGTGGGAGGTTGGGGGAGCAGTAAACATCAGAATAATTAACATTAACTGTCTAAGAATTAGCTAATAAATTATTTTACCCAATTATTAATTAGGGTTTGCTGAAAAAGTCTTTTAGTAGGGTTAGGAGACAGGAGACAGGAGACAGGAGACAGGAGAAATGGGAATGAACTAAGAGGTCGGAGTAAGAATTGTCCCTTGATTTTTCTTCTAAACTCTTGCCTAAAATACCCTCCTTTTTGAGCATGAATACCTGAAAACCAGGGACTTTTTTCGCACAAATAATGCCTCAAATCTTTACCCCATAAACTTTTTATCTTTATTCAGCAAGCCCTATATAAGTCCTGTAACAAACATTTATTACGCTTAGTATGATTCCTAAATTAAGAAAATCAAAATCTCGTTTCATATTCTACTGATAACACAGCATTATCATCGAAATTACTGCCTCCACGAAGACGCACTTTATCATTAACTTGATAATTGACAGATAGCTCTGATACATCAAGTAGAGTCGCGGATACTCCTAGTTTCTCAGTGACATCAACACCAACTTCTAGACCCCAGCCTAAACTAGAAGCACGTTCCGAGCCACGTTTAGGAATACTAGCAGGAAATATCCGAAATTCACTTAATCCTGTGGCTTGAATAATATCTTGTTGAATATTACTAAAGATAGCCGTACTTGCGACATTTGCTAATGCTAAATTTCTGTCAGCACTAAGAGTATCAACAATATTACCTCCTAACAAACTAACTATTTGTGTACTCGATCGCTGAGGGGAACTGGTTAACTCTAGGTTGTCTTCTAATTCTGATAGAGGTCCTGTTGCTTTTGCTGTAATTTTAATTCTCTGGCTACTATTCAAAGTTCCTGGTGATGGCGCATCTATTGTTTCTGCGGAAAATGCAGATCTCGCTCTTGTTGCTGATGAACCACTTGTTTCAAAGGCTGATGCTAATAACTGTATATCTAGCATTGGATCGAGTCCGTTACTGGGGATAAATTTAGCTGTATTGGTATAGGTGGGGTCTAAACGTAGGTCTGTGCTAAATAAATTAATTGTACCCCCTTGTAAGTCGATCGTGCCACTAGGACGAATATCGGTAAGAGTGCCATTGATGGTTAAACCACCTGCAGCTTGGAAATTAGCTAGTCCTGGGCTAACAAGTCGGAGACTATCTGTTAAATTTACCTGAAAGTCATTTAAACTTATTTCAAATTCTCCCATGCCAAAACTAGAAGTATCTGCTTGTTCTGCTCCCTCTGCTACTGTCGCGGCTAAACCTGCTGCTTCATTCAAAAATATTTTACCTTTGGAGACTTCGACGTTACCACCAATATTTGGTTTTAGAGCTGCCCCTGTAATTAATATTTTACCATCAATACCGCCCTGAAAAGCTTTTTGAAAGTCTACGTTAAGTTGATTTAGAGTAATTGTCAGAGGGTTATCAATATCTGGGTCTTCGCTACCGAAAGGTTCAAAAATTGGTACAACGCCAATAACTTCGACTACACCTTCACTAATGTTTCCTTGTATTTCTTTAACTGTGATCCGATCGCCATCAAATAAAACTGTACCTTGTACATCTGTTAAGGGTTCAGGAAATGCTGATGCAGTGATACTGACATCTACAAATTTGGCATATCCCTCTGGTTGTGGTTTTTGCAATGTTCCTTTAACTTCTAATAATATATCTCCTTTCCCTGAGTCTAAAGTTACCTGATCAGTCAAAATATTTACTATTTGGAACGCATCATCTTTTATATTTACGCTGACGTTAATTAAGTCACTACCTGCGGACACTTTAGCAAAGGGTAAGTCAATGGGTACATCTCCTCTATACAATATTGGATCTCCTATGATGGTAAGACCGCCACCAAAACGCAGTCGCCCAGCGGTGTAATTAAATTCTGTTTCCGCTGTTTCAATTGGGTTTTCGTTTAGAGTGCCATCTACTATATTGATATTACCTATAGCTCTGGGATCTTCAAAATTTCCCCCTAACTCTGTTTCTAAATCCAATTTTCCTGTGATGTTAATGTTGGGCGGTACATAGCTTTTGGCAAATTTCTGTACCTCTGCTAAGTCTACATTTTTTAGTTGTAGTTTCCCGCTTTGAGTTTCTGGACTCAAGTCTCCATTAAAAGCTAAGGATGCTTCTCCTACTTGCATTTTTAGTGGTTCGACTGTCAATATCTCATTTTGATATTTACCCTGTACGAGAAAATCATCTATTCTGTAAATTCCCCAATTCCAGCCACTACCTTTAATATCAAATTTCCCATTAATACCAGACTGCAAAGAACCTTCTGCCATTATGTCGCCGGAGTAGGTAATGTCTAAGTCAGCAAGAGGTGGTATTGGTATGGGAGTTTTTGGTTGTTCGCTGTCTTGCTGTTGTTGCAGTAAGGCTTGAATTTCGGCGAACCGACGCAGTTGCATCATTACAGGTGTATTTTCGGGAAAACCTGCTGCTAATGGTTCCACATCTGCTGCACTTGCATAATTTGGGGTGGCGATACCTCTGGTAATATCTTCTAAGTTAAACCACTGGAGGGCGGTTAAAATATCTTGAACTTCTCCTTTTTCTATGTTGAGACTAGCTGTAAATTTGGGGTCAAAGGTAGCTCCAAGTGAATTATTAATATCGACCATTGCTTGTAATACATATTTGCTTTCACCTAATAGTAATGTGCCGTCATTAAGATTTGCTTTTCCTTCGGCATAATTTATATCTGCTGTGAAACTTTCAGCGTCTATGTAACCGATGCTAGGTTTTGTTACTTCTAAATTTCCATTTGCTGCGATCTTGTTAATATCAAATGTTCTTAAGTTAGATAGAGCTATATTTGCGGATGTTTCTCCAGAAACTGCACCGATGCCAAATTGTTCTGCTGGTGCTATTCCTAATAAACCGAGAGGAAATTTTTCTAATGTTATTTGAAAGTTTTCTCCTTCGCTAATTCCTGCGAGTTTTGCTTGGTCGCGTTTAACTAAGAAATTTGTGGGGAAATAGGTCTCATCTAATACTAATTCTAGACGATCATTATTTCCAGCAATTTGAAAGTTTACTCCTTGATTAATTCCGGCATTTAATTCACCTGATAATTCGGAATCAAAGTCTACTGCATTTACTGTTAAGTTGCGCAAGACTACATCACCAACTAAGTTTAAATCTGTAATTGATTCACCTATAACTTTCCCATCAAAGTTTACTTTTCCTGTTAATAATTCACCTCTTTTATCAATGGGTAAATTTTGGGTGAACTGTTCTATTGGCAGAGATGCTAAATCAAATTCTGACAAATTGACGTTGATATTAATTCCAGAAATAGCGGGAGGTTTTTGTGCTGGAAAATCTACACCTACTATTCCATCAGCACTAACTTCTGGCGGAATAGTAACTTTTTCTATTTCTATTTGTTTCTGATTCCAACTAAATAAACCATTGAAAGATTTTTGAA
>JBFRWR010000286.1:0-2869 GCA_051439685.1 Trichodesmium sp. | reverse complement strand
CAGGAGACAGGAGACAGGAGATAGGAAATAGGAGTCGTAGGGACGTTGCATGCAAAGTCCCTACAGGAGTCAGGAGGGAAGAAGAGGAAGTTTTCAAGTATTCAAGAGGAGCAAGTTTTTTGGTCGCGGAGCGCGGAACGGAGTTCTATCACGCTCTTATCCGGACATGATATTACTTACAAATTTATGGATGGAAAAGCAATAGCAAAAATGTGGCAAAAAAATTTAACTCTAAGCTAATTAGCGTATTATTATATTTAATTGATGAATGGTGTCAAGGAAAAGAAGAAGTTTGCCCAGATTCACTCATTCTCTCCTAGATAACTAAAGCCTTACTCCTTATTCCTTACTTCTGCCATTTGTAATAAACATTTATCAAAAAAAATGGGTCTAAAACCCCGCCTTGATCGGCGAAATGTTTTTGGAGCCGGGCATAAATCCCCGTTATAAAAATAACTTCTGACTTCTGACTTCGTTAACACCCTTGGTATTATAGGCAAAATGACACAAATAAAAAATCAACTTACATTACAGGAATTTCTCGAGCTTTCACCAGGAGATGGAGATATTACTTATGAACTTATTGATGGAAAAGCAGTAGCAAAAATGTCACCCAAATTTTTTCACTCTAAACTAACTCGTGCTTTGCTTTATTTAATAGATGAATGGTGTGAAGGAAAAGGGCAAGTTTTTCCAGAATGGGCGGTTAAATTAACTCGTCAAGGGAAAGACTGGGTACCTACACCAGAAATTTTATATGTTTCTTATGAACGTTTATCTCCAGAATGGATAGCAGATGACTTGTGTCCTGTTTTGCCTGAATTAGTAATAGAAATTATTTCTCCTGGTCAAACATTTGGTCAACTCACGTCTAAAGCTAGAAATTATTTAGATGCTGGTGTATTAAGGGTGTGGGTTGTTGATAGTAAAGCTAGGAGTATTACAGTTTTTTATCCAGATGCACCGCCCCAAACTTATATGGGAGATACTATGCTAATAGATTCTTTATTTGAGGGATTAGAATTAACTGCTGAACAAGTATTCAAGAAAGCAGGAATCCCCACTACATTTCCGTAAAATATTTAAGCGACCGCCAAAAAATTTGTTTTTTCATACATTTTTCTATTGAAAAAGTCGAACTAAGACTTACACATAACTTATCAATTTTGTCAAATTTTATGTTAAGAAAGATGTTTATAAAGCATAGCCCTTTTAAGGGGATAAATCAAAATTTTTCCTTTGAGTCAATCCTATCCGTTTTAAAAATGGGTAATTATTAATTATTAATTGTTAATTGCTGAAACTACATTTCAGTAAAATGTTCAAATAATAAATGATGAATAAATTGATAGCGATCGCCTAATTTTTGTAACAATAATCGACTAGCAGCATAATTAAGGAAACGACGATAATTCCAAGGAATATGCCCATTACTAAATAGCACAATTCGTAATACTAAAGTTTTCAGTCCTGGCAAACCAATTAACCCACCAATTAATCCACCAAGAGCGCCACTAATTAACCCTTCTTTTAATTCCAAAACTAAGGTAAAAATAAAGCCAAAAGTAAAGCTCCAAAATAAGACACTAATCGAATTAACAATTAATTGATATGTCTGTAACTCTCCATGAGAATTTAGCCAACTTGGCTGTAGTTTTTCTATTCTAAATTCTTGAATATTTTCTGCTGCCATTCGTTTGGCTAACCATGCTAACCATCGTCTTGTTTGCTCTGGTAGCGGTTCGTGATCTTTAGCATAAAATTTATCATTAGTTTCTCTCCTTAATTGAGAACGAATATAAGCATTTAATAAATATTTTTTTCTTCCCTGTATAGAAGTAATTCTTTTCCAAGCCGAAATTAAAATTTCCTCATAAGCTAAGGTCATCATGCTTAACATTAATGGTATTTCAGCTAAGTTTAATAACTCTGGTTCTTCCTGAAGATAATGCCAAAGTTCTCGACTTCTAGCAACTAATAAATAATCTTTAATTTGACTTATTGTTAAAGGTTGTAATAAGACAGCAGCATTCAACTTCAATCTATTCTGACAATTTTTATAAGCCGCAAAACTACTACACACAACCAAGTATTTAGGTTGAAAATATACTGATAACTTATTAATCTCTTCTAAGCAATATTCAGATAATTCTGGGGATACTTGATCAAACCCATCTATTAAAAGTGATAGTTGCTGATTTTTCAACCAATTATTAGTAACTTTTGGGGAAATATTGTACTTAAACTTAATTTGATTGACCAACCAATCCGAAATTTCCTGATTGTTATTTTGCCATGTAGAAACGTCTAATAATACTGGAACTGGCATTTTCGGTTGTTTCTCTGCCCGAATTACCAGTTTTCTAGCTATTTCTAATAAAGTTGTAGTTTTACCACCTCCAGGATTTCCTAAGATAAGTAATTTCCCTTTCATCCGGTCAAAAACTTGCATAATATTTACTTGAGGCGGAAGTTGAAAAATAGGACGTTTTCCTACTTTTACTTCTATATCCCAAGAACGTTTTAATTGTTGCGGTGGTTCTTTCTGACCAACAAGATTAACTATCACTAAATGGTTGAGAGACTGCAATCTTAGTTGCATAATTTCTCTCTTAACTTGATTTAATAGTTTATTGCGATTTCTTTGCACCTTTGTATTTATAACTCTATTTTTACATGATTTAGTTGGCTTTTATCTTGTTAAAATATTAACATTAGATTTTTGCTTAAATATAGCAATCCTAAATAGGTCGCGACAAATCAAAAAGTAGATAAAAAAGTTGAAACTCTTACCTGTTGCCTGTTGCCAGATGAGCTGTTGCCTAAAAGGCAGTAAGATTTTTGCCACGAATAAAATAGGATTGCTATA
>JBFRWR010000285.1:0-16090 GCA_051439685.1 Trichodesmium sp. | reverse complement strand
CCGGAAAGCTTAAAAAGGTTAAGATTGAAGTTGTAATATAGAATCCCGATAATTAGTCTAGCCTGCGTCATTGCGACTGGAACGGAGTGGAAGGAAGCAATCTCAGGGGTTTCAGGAGATTGCTTCCTATCGTCGCTGCGGACGACTTTTCAACCTGATTCTATATTACTAGATTCATACATTGCTGCAATTGAACAACGTAGACAATTTCCTAACTCCTGACTCCTTCTTTTATTCTTTTCCCTCCTGACTCCTGACTCCTAACTACTGTTCTGAGGACTTCAGATACTTATAAGTTTTCTGAGAAACCTCACGAATTAATTCTGTAGCAGCTTGATCATCATTTTGTCGTTTGACTAACACAGCCATGAGATAACGCTTACCATTAAGCAAATCAATCATCCCAGCATCTGCTAAAACAGACTTTAGATTACCTGTTTTGTGAGCAACCACAGAACCTCTTCCTACACCTCTAGGTAACAAAGAATTATTCCGAGTTCTTTCCATAATCCCAAACAGGCGATCGCGAGACTTCAGCGATACCAAACCACCCTGATTCACCTGTGAAATTAAATTGATTAAATCCTTAGGAGTTGTTGTATTAGTTCCCGACAAATCTGGTAAAGGATTATTAATAGTAGTATTTTTCAAACCCCAACTCTGAAACAACTGATTTAAAACTTCAGCTCCCCCTAGTGCTTCAATCAAAATATTAGTTGCTGTATTATCACTAATCACAATCATCTTTGTCGCTGTTTGCAACGCCGTATACTTACTACCAGGTTTACGAAACTGCATATCTCCAGAACCTTCGGCAATATGAGACTCTTCCATCGTTAACATATCATCCAATTTAATTCTCCCCTGATCGACAGCTTGGAAGAAAGCCACTAATATTGGTAACTTAATTGTACTGGCAGCAGCAACGCTAGCATCTCCATTGATATCTACATAACCTCCAGTATCAACATCAATGAGAAATACTCCTGGTGTTAACTTAGGATATTCTGCTATTACCGCATCTAACTCTGTTTTTAAAGCTGTAACTTCTCTAGTTTGTTGTACTACTAGAGGAACAATAGAAGGAGACTTCCATTCTTGACTTGGCTGAACTTCACTATCTGCAGTTTGAGAGAGTAAATTAGAACTACTGCCAGGCTTCAACATTGAGAGGATGCTACCACCAATTACTGCTATTCCCACTCCCAAGATTAACATTCGAGTTGCGTACAAGAGCAAGGAAGATGAAAGGGAACGGTGACGAATACTAACAGGTGATTTTTTATGTAGTGGCTGAGAAATAAAAGATTCAGCTTTTTCTGGTCGCTTCTGAGGCCGAGCCAATGGTTTGGGTTGCTGTTCAGCAATCTTTCTCAATCTTGCCAGTTCTTCTCGGCGACGACGTTTAGCTCCATGAGACTGAAATTGGGGAATCTGTTGTTTTGAAACTCTAGGTGTAACAGTTTTCTTTTTCGGAGGGACTGCTTTGAGAAATCTCTCCTGAGAATTTGGTCTCTCCTGAGAATTTGGCAGAGGAAACTTTGCTACATTACGCCTTTTTTTCAGGGGTAACTGCGGTTGCCCCCTATAACTAGATTTCCTACTGCTAGACTGCTGCGACTGAGAGTCGGGCTTAGTAGTAGAAGATATTACGGAAAGAATTGATGGACTAGGAAATCTCTGAGCCACTCCAAACACCTTAATTTATAACTATAATTTTATTTATTCATTAATACTATTTCACAAATTTCATAATGATTTTCTGTTTTATTGAAAAACCTGAAAAATATAGGAAAAATGGACAATTATTTTCCTTGGTTTTTGACAGGTTGTCACATTATGAATAGAGAATTAGTTCCATATTTATTATGCCTAAGTTCTTCATTAAAGTTACTATCAAAGTAGCGTTTAAGAGAGGAACTGTGCCTAATACAGTTTCACTAAAGTCAGAAGTGAGGTTTGAGGAACTTGAGACCTCAGTTTTATCGTAATTTTAGCTTATTCTTTCACTTCATCAGTTACTAACTAACTATTTGTATGACATTTTTTAAGTGAATTGGTATAACTCACCTATTTTTAGGTCAATCATTTTATTACCTGAGCGCGAGTCGTACCTAATTTTACCTGGTCCAACCCATAAGCATTTCCAGGAATGATAGCTATCTGGCGACCTAACTATATTAGTCCACAAATCCCTTATATTAATTGGATAATTGGGCTACTCCAACTTCTAGCCATAGTTTCAAAAGTCAGAAATTAGGTTACTACAAGGTTTAACCAAATTAGATTGCCCTGATAATTACAGCACTTCCCGTTGCCCGTGAGGTACACAGCTAACAGGCAATATGCCTATGCTACAAGAATTTTACCATTTAAACTTGTACATTATTAGACTTCTCTGGAAAAGAGGGAGTAGGGAGTAGGGGAGAATAATTAATTATTTCTTCACGATAATTGATTTGATTTTTAATTACCGAAAATATGTATTATATCATGTCCGCTAGCATCGTTTGTTTATAGAATTAAGTTTCAATGGGAAGAAACTTTTCAGGAGAGAACCTTCTGGAGTATAGCTTCCTTAGAGCAAAGTAGAACTATTCCAACGGACGTCATATTAGTCCCAAATATACTGTAAAAATTAACTATCATTTTCAGAATGATTAGATAATGCCCAATTTATTTGTCTAATTATGCCCCGTAACATTGATACTTCTTGAGTAGAGGGATATGCTCGGTTCAATAGACGACGAAATTTTTCCATTCTACTAGATGCCGTATGTGGATAAAGATAACCTATTTTTAGTAACAAAGCTTCTAGATTGTGGTAATATGCCTCCAAAGTATCTAGTGGAGCTTCTGAATCAAGATTGGGTAAACTCTCTTTATTCTTTTGTTCAGTAAATTCTACAGTTCTGACCTGATATAGTTCATAACAGCAAATAGCCACTGCTTGAGCCAAATTTAACGAGGGATAGGCATCATCGGATGGAATACGGACAAATCTTTGGGCATAGTTTAATTCTATATTAGTTAAGCCTCGATCTTCTCTGCCAAAAATTAAAGCTGCTGGATATCCTAGTAGCCAAGGTAAGGAATTTCTAGGGTGTTCTAGATTAGTGGGTAATGAGCGGTCCAAAGATGTAGTAGCGATCGCCCTTTGACATCCTTTTAGAGCTTCAGGTAATGTTTGGACTATAGTGGCCGTTTCTAAAATTTCTGCCCCATGAACTGCCATTTTTCTAGCTTCTGTGCCATGGGGATCGCATTGAGGGTTAACTAAGACCAAATGGTAGAAGCCCATATTTTTCATAATTCGAGCTACAGAACCAACATTCAATGGACCAGCAGGTTCTACTAATACTATCCTAATTTGTGTTGATTCTGATTGGACCATAGTTAATTGTCATTTAAAATTTTTCGATTCTAATTTCCAGAATTAGTTATCAACTAAAATATTAATTTGGATAAATTGTCTATTTCTTTAAAAAAATTTCTCCCTTAATTAAGGATTTTTTGGTTGTTCCTTAACAAATACTTAATAGGCTAATCTAGCTTACTCTATTAATTTGTAATTTTACAGCGGTTTTCATTTCAGTAAACCACAGTAGAGACGTTGCATGCAACGTCCCTACTAGATTTTGGTTATGACGTGAGGTCATACATTTGAAAAGCGCTGTAATATAAAATTCAACTTGAATAGAGTTTTCAATTATTTCGATCAATGATTGTCTTTAGTAAATCAGCTAATTCACAAAAACCTTCTGCCTCTTGTTTGTTAGTAACATAAACTGGTAAGTAATGCAATTTATCGGCATATTCTTGAATATTTGCTACTCCTGCTGATAAAGGAAAATTACTCCGATTAAATAGAGTTTCATCATTAGGACTATCACCAACTGTAATAATTTTTTCTGTTGTCAATTCAGGAAAATATTTTGACATAACCTGCAATAAACCAGTAGCTTTATCTTGTTCTAAAGATTTAATATGACATTGTACAGTGCTATAGGTAAAACCATAACCTTTTACTTGACAAAGCTCTGCCATTTTTGTTAGTTCAGATAAACCTAAATCTTCTATATCAAAAGTCCAATCCGTTAATCTGAATTGATTATCAGCAGACTCTGAAATTTGAGGAAATTGACTTTTTAAGTATTGGAAAACTTCAGCTAAATTTTGTCTGTGTAGAGCAATATTTGGCAGAGAAGTTAAAATTTCAGGTACTTCACTATGAATAGGATAAAATAAACCACCATTTTCAGCGATCGCTCCAACTACAGGCAAATAATTTTTAATAGCTTGTACCCAACCAGCAGAACGACCTGTAATTAGTAATACTTGAATTTTTGTTGCTGCTAAACTTTCTAAAGCTAGGAAAAGGTTAGAAGTAAATTTACCGTTTTTAGTTAATGTTCCATCCATATCAGTAGCTATAAGTTGAATATTTTTTAGGTCAGTTTTTGCTACTGTTTCAGATATAGGAGTTAAAGACATACTGGATTTTATAGAGTTATAATTTTTTAACTTGATAAATTATATCACTTGATAAATTATCTTGGCTCTTTCAATCTTTTTTAAATTGTGATAAAGGAAATACTAATAGCTGAATGCTTACTCTAGAAAACAAATAAACATTTTCTTCAACGATTTGATATAAAGATATCTAAATGAGTTGAAATTTTGCAAAAGTCATCAAACAAAATTAGAACTAAAATTACTCAAAGCTAATTACTGAATCTTATACAAATACAAAAATTAAAATGATAGAAATAGTATTACCAAATTCTTGTAATCTCAGACCTGCATCTGCAAAAGATATATGGTCTATTCGTAGATTAGTTTTTACTGCTAAACTCGAACCTACTCAATTACTTTGGCAACAATTTTGGGTGATTGAATGTCAAGGAAAATTAGTAGCTTGTGGGCAATTGCGGAATTTTGAAGATGCACAAGAATTAGGCAGTTTAGTAGTTACAAAAAATTGGCGAAAAAGGGGATTAGGAACAATATTAACGAAATACTTAATTCAACAAGCAACTCAACCTTTATATTTGGAATGTATGGGAGAAAAATTAGCATCTTTTTACAGTCGATGTGATTTTATTCCCATTTCTTTAGCAGAATTACCTAAGTCTCTAAAGTTTAAATTTGGTATATCTCAATTAGGCAGAAAAATATTCAAAATTCCTATGGTAATTATGAAGTATCAAGGAAATAAATTAAGCAATTAAAATGAATCAAAATTCATCATCACTAACTTAATAATTCATCGACTGTTATGCTAAAACCATGTAATATTTTTTGAGTATTAACAACTTGCCCAGAAGTAAAAATAAGTCTTGATTCTTGAGTCACAACAATTACCCATTTATTCTCAGGAAATACTAACCAAACTTCTTCGCCTCCAGACTCTAAATATTCTTGTGCTTTGGCAATAACCTCTTCAGCTAAATCTGTAGGAGAAACAATTTCAGCGCTTAAAGGAAAACTTTGAGGTAAGACTTTTTCATTGCCAAATTCTGTCTCTAATTCTGGAGTAAGATAAGCAACATCAGGGTAACGTCCTTGCTTGTTTGTCAGACAAGGTACATCAGTATAAACTTTTCCACCTTGCCCACTAGAATCTTTGTAACTTCTCCAATAAAAGGAAAGATTTGCTTGAATCCGACTATGCTTAAGAGTCATACTATTTTTCTCCAATAATTTCCCATTAACCCACTCTTTCTTTTCAGGAGGATTTTGTACCCAATTTTCTAAAGTATATTCTGTTGATTGTTTCAAAACAACTGGAGTTTCAATCATTATTAATTACCTCTTTTTATTCCTAATTAACTAGCTATCAGCTAAAAATATGAGGGTTAATTACCCCTAGATAGCAATCCTATTTTATTTGTTTATAAAAATCTGACTGCTTTTAGAGAAAAGGCAACAGGAAACAGGCAGAAGTTTCAGTTTTTTGATCTACTTTTTGATTGATCCCCACCTATAGCAATCAGGAATCAGATGTGAGAATTGAGATATTCCTTAAAAGTATGGAAGATAGCATTTATCATACTTAGAAAATACATTTTTTTCTTCTTTTCTGTTCCCTATTACCCGTTCCCTGTTCCCTAAAACTTTCCAATATCTCACAATTCAAATCATATTGCTATATTTAGGATTGCTACATATTTAAAAAATTAAAATTAGTATTTCGCCTTTTATGGAGTATTCAAACCCCCATTATATACTACCTTAAATAAGCTTATTGCTGAAGTGTTGATAACTGAGTTATATTTCAAATTATAGTAAACAATATAATCAAATATAGCTTTTTAGTTGAGTTGACAAGGCAATCTTTTTGTGATAAAGATAAACAGGGAAAATCAAGCAAACATTTTGCCCCTGAATATCGCACGAATAGCATAATTTCAGGTAAACTCAAAACCTATAGAAAAGTGAACTTCCAATCAGTCATAGCCACCTTAAATAAATTCTGGAGCGATCGCGGTTGTCTCATCGCTCAACCTTATGATACCGAAAAAGGGGCAGGTACCATGAACCCACACACATTTCTCAGGGCAATTGGTCCTGAACCTTGGTCAGTTGCCTATGTTGAACCCTGTCGTCGCCCAACCGATGGACGTTATGGAGAAAACCCTAACCGTTTTCAACACTACTATCAATATCAGGTTTTAATTAAACCTTCTCCTAATAATATTCAAGATGTTTACCTAGACTCTCTCCGCACTCTCGGTATTCGTCCAGAAGACCATGATATTAGATTTGTGGAAGACAACTGGGAGTCTCCAACCTTGGGCGCTTGGGGAGTAGGTTGGGAAGTATGGCTGGATGGGATGGAAATTACTCAGTTTACCTATTTTCAACAATGTGGTAGTATAGATTGCCGACCAGTGTGCATCGAAATCACTTATGGTTTAGAACGCCTTGCCATGTATCTTCAAGAAGTTGATGCTATTACGAAAATAGCTTGGACTGACAGTGTGAGTTATGGAGATGTTCACCTTCAAGGAGAAATTGAACAATGTACCTATAATTTTGAGGCATCTAATCCTGAATTTTTGTTTACCCTATTTGGTCTTTATGAAAAAGAAGCGGAACAATTAGTAAAGCAAGGATTAGTCTTACCGAGTCTCGACTACGTTCTTAAATGTTCTCACAGCTTTAACTTACTGGATGCTAGAGGTGTAATTTCTGTGACTGAACGTACTCGTTACATCGGCAGAATTCGTAACTTGGCTCGACAAGTCGGACAACTTTATTTAGAACAACGGGAAAATCTCAACTTTCCATTGCTGAAAGCAAATGTAGCAGCAGCTTAATGTAAAATTAGAAAGGAAATTAACAGTAAAAAACAGGAAACTAAACAATGGAAATTAGAGAATATTTAGAACCAATAGCTGATATATTCCGTAACTTAAATACGCCAGAACCAATTGTACATTGGGGACATCCTCTGATGATGGCGATCGTTGTATTTGTGATGGGTGGTTTTGTTGGTGTAACTGGATGGCGTAGACGAGTAGTTACAGATGAAGCGGTAGCTTTAGAAAGTGGCTCTAATCATCGGAAGATGGCACCATTTATGTTTCTATTTATGGCATTAGGTTATACAGGTGGCGTATTATCTCTGGTAATGCAGGAACAAGAAATATTTGAAAGTCCTCATTTTTGGACTGGTTCGGTAGTATTAGCACTGCTGGCAATGAATGGTTTTATTTCCCTGACAAAATTTGGCGGAAATCAAGTAGCATTGCGTACCACTCACGCTTACCTGGGTAGTATTGCTCTTTGTATTATGTTGGTTCATGCAGTATTAGGTCTCAGACTTGGTTTGGCTATCTAAAATTATTTGGATTCAAATTATGGAGTTGCTTGTCATCAAGGGGAAAATTTGATTTTCTGATTAGACATCTCCAGAAGAGAGTAGGGAGTAGGAACAAACCCCTAGCCCAACCCACCCCCGCCCCTCCCAGGAGGGGAAATAAGAGACGGTTTATCAGCGATAATTGATTTAATTTTTGATTTTTGGAGATGTCTATTGTGCAGAAATCATCAATTATTTTATTTCCCTTTACTTCCTACTGCCTGGATTCTGATTACGGCTTCAAATCAGACTATGAAAGGAATTAATATCTCCGTGGTGACACACCATTTTTAAATGAGTCAACCCACTACTCTCTAGTGCATATTACCAAAAAATGAGGTTAAAAGCCTCCACTTTTAAGGGGATGAAAAAAATATTTAACTCAGTATTTCAAGCCTCCGAGTTTAGTCGGGGGTTCACTGATAGCATAGCTCCTCCGCAGGAGGCTAACGTAGTTCCTCTGCAGGAGGCTAACTGTTAACGCAGTTCCTCCGATAGGAGGCTAACTGATAACGTAGTTCCTCTGGAAGAGGCTAGCGTAGCTCCTCCGTAGGAGGCTAACTGATAACTGAAATGACCTACTTGTGAAACATGAATCAAGCTGTAGCTATTGTCATCTGTCTAGCTTACATAATGGGTTTAGTCTCTACTATTGTTCCCTGGGGTATATATGTTGTACTAACTGTGGGATTGGTATTAGCAATTATTGTACAACAAAGATACCGACAAGAGCTGCGATACTCAACTAAAATCAAATCTACATCACAGTCACAAAGAAATGGCGAAAACTTACTGAGAAATAGTCAGTTTTCAGATGTAGAAGCTAAAAGAGCAAGAAAATCTCTGCTAAATTCAAATTGGTTATGGATAGTTGCTGGAGCGATCGCTTTTTTGGCTAGTATATATTTTCAACTTCGTGTACCTCAACCCGCAGCAAATGACATTAGTACAATTGTTCCAGGTAATAGTGAAGCACAACAAGTAGTTACAGTTAGAGGGAGGGTGCTTTCTTTACCCCGCAAAACTCGTTCAGAAAGAGCGCAACTTTGGTTAAGAGTAGCTCAAGTTAGTGAAATAGTTGGTACAGATGGTTCAGCAAATGTACACCAAGAGGTTACGGGAAAACTTTATGTAACAGTACCTTTATTACAAGCAACAGGTATTTATCCTGGTGAGTTAGTGGCAATAACTGGTTCTTTATATAAACCATCAGTAGCAACGAATCCTGGAGGTTTTGATTTTCGTGCTTACTTAGCTAGACAGGGTTCTTTTGCTGGATTTACAGGTTATAAACTTACTATTGGCGATCAAGGAAAAAGTAATAAATGGGGATTAGACCGCATTCGACAGCGGATTATTCGCGCTCAGGTTACTTCTCTGGGAGTTCCAGAGGGTCCCCTTGTGAGTGCAATGGTATTAGGTCGTAAGGCTGTAGATTTGTCCTATAAATTACGAGATCAATTTGTTCAGGTGGGAATGGCTCATGTCTTGGCAGCATCAGGTTTTCATGTTTCTTTGATTTTGGGAGTAGTCCTCACTTTGACTAAAAACTTGTCATCAGGAGCAAGGTTTGGTTTTGGTATTCTAACTTTAATTATATATGTTGGTTTAACAGGTGGTTCGCCTTCTGTACTACGGGCAGCATTTATGGGTTTAGCAGCTTTGGTGGCGATCGTTTCTCAACGCCAAGTTAAACCATTAGCTTCTTTAATTGGGGCTGCTACTTTGTTATTGTTAATCAATCCTCTATGGATTTGGGATTTAGGGTTTCAGTTGAGTTTCCTAGCTACTCTGGGATTATTGGTGACAGTACCTCCATTAATCAAATACTTAGATTTTTTGCCTTCTAGTATTGCATCTCTGATTGCTATTCCTTTAGCTGCTTCTGTTTGGACTTTGCCTTTGTTATTATATGTTTTTCATGTGGTGTCTCCCTACACTATTTTGGTGAATATGATTACTGCACCTCTAGTTGCTCTGATTACTCTGGGTGGGTTTATCAGTGCAATAGTGGCTTTATTTTCTCCAGTTGTCGGTAGTATCATGGCTGGAATATTATATTTTCCAGTAAGAGTTTTGATTGAAATAGTCGGTTTTTTTAGCGGATTACCAGGAAATCAAGTTGCAGTGGGAGCAATTTCCGGCTATCAGTTGGTTGTCCTCTATGGTTTGATTTGCGGTACATGGTATTTTAATAGTAAACCTCCAATATTGAATCAAAAAAAACAGAACAGATTTTTGCTAAAGTTTTGGCAGTGGGGTTTAGTTTTAGCGATCGCTATTATTGTTATTCCTATTTGGTATACTCGCGCTTCTGTTTTTCAAGTTACAATTCTTGATTCATCTTCCCAACCTGTTTTTGTGATTCAAGAACAAGGGAAAGTTGGTCTGATCAATGTTGGAGATGAAAATACAGTGAAATTTACAGTATTACCTTTTTTGCGTCAACAAGGTGTCAATAAAATTGATTGGTCAATAGCTCTTTATTCTCAACAAGGGCTAAGTCGTGGTTGGCTAGATATTTTTGATAGCTTAAAAGTTAAAACTTTTTATGATGTAGAAACTGATGATGAAAAGAATTATCAAACTAATAACCAACCTGTCTTCGATGCTTTACGAAATAGTCGGGCTAATTACTATACTTTAGTAAATAATCAAACTATAGAGTTGGGTTCAACTCGGATAAAGTTAATTAATTCTGAGACCCCAATAGTAGAATTGACGATTCGTGACCAAAGCTGGTTATTATTAGGCGATGCTAAACTATCCGAGCAGAGTACATTATTAGCAGCAAGAAGTTTTCAAAAGACCCAGATACTTTGGTGGCCTGGAAATCGCTTAAATCCAGAGTTATTAAATATTATTAGACCAGAGGTGGCGATCGCTTCCTCTGATTCTGTCCATCGAGAAATGATAGAATTTTTTCAGCAAAATAATGTTCCCCTGTTTTGGACAGGTCGTGACGGGGCAATTCAATGGACTCCAGCTACAGGATTTCAAACAACTTTGGAGTCAGACCAAGTTGATAGTTCTTTCCTTTGAATATTCTAATCTAATAGATCATAAAATTAAATTTATCCCTTATAAACAAAAAATCCAAGAATCGCATCCAGAAGTGCCTCTGGTTCATCAACCCGAATTAAATGACCGCTCTTTTCAAAGATTCTTAAATCTGCATTAGAAATACCTACAGCAATTTCTTCTGATAATTCTGGGGGACAAATCCAATCATGTTTTCCTGCTATTACTAAAGTAGGAGCAGTAATTTTATGTAGTTGATCTAAAACATTATAAGAACGTAAAAAGCCACCGAAGGCAACATTAATAGCATCGGGAGATAATATAGTTCGGTTCCAACTTTTTCCTGGTGTTTCTGGTTTATAAGTGATGGAATACATAGGCATCATTACTTGGAAATATTCTTTTAGTTGCGCCTCATTTTCAAAGTTACCATCCCATAAAAGTTGAGCGATCGCTTGTTGTTCTTTTGTTCCTTTTTTAGCTAAATTAACTTTTGCCAATTCCAAAAAACGAGAACTTCCAGCAGTGGCAATAACTATTAAAGATTGAACATTTTCGGGATAACGCACTGAATAACTAAGGGCGACCATTCCACCATAAGAAGTACCAATAATTACGATTTTTTCTAACCCTAAATATTGACGCAATGCCTCCATATCTTCTACATTATTTTCTAGTGTATAACTTTCTTTTGCTCCCCTTGCAGATCGCCCTTGTCCCCGATGGTCAAAATACACTAATTGTAATTTTTGACTTAGACGATAGAAGGTAGGTTTTTGAGAAGTATGGTCTGCACCTGGACCACCATGAATTACAAAAGCAATGGGTTTTTCTCGCATCCGAGTTCCATCTGGAACTAGGGCAGCTCCTTCAATATCAAAATAGATTTCTGTATCTCTGATTTTGGCTTTCATTATTTTAGTAAATTACTTGATAATTAGGGTTTTATTACGCTTTGTTGCATGAAAGTGGCGATTCCCGGAGGGATCGCTTTCCTACAGAATGCTGCACAAACGCGAATCGCTGACTCTGATTCTGTCCATCGAAATTTGATAGAATCTTAAAAATAATATTCCTCTATTTTGGACAGCTAGTTACGGGCAAATCCAAGGGACTCCAGCTCAAGGATTTCAAACAACTTTGAAGTCAGACCAGGCTGATAGTTCTTTCCTGTGATATAGCAGGGAAGAGAGAGCAGGTAATAGAATAGAAATTAAAGATAGTTGTACATTATTAGTATTAGTCTGAGAAACGCTATAATCAATATATATTTTACTCATCTTAATGGCCAAAGTCCCAAAATACTTTTGACCAAGAAATCAGGTATCAAACCTTGAGCCTTAGTTGAAAGTTACTGATAACTGATAGCGTAGCTCCTCCGTTAGGAGGCTAACTGATAACTGATAACTGAATTAGGGAGAGGTGGCAGAGTGGTCGAATGCGGCAAACTCGAAATTTGTTGAAGGGAGACCTTCCGTGGGTTCGAATCCCACCCTCTCCGTATCTATTTATAACTGTTCATCTGGACATAATATCACTCGTAGGGGGGGATTCGCGAATCGCCCCTACATTAGAAGATACGCTCACCACTACATTCTACTATTCTCAAAAATTTAACAGTTGAGTGTTAAGCTTTAAAAGTCAAAATGGGTTGTAGTCTAGCCACCACCAACAGTACGGGAACCAGAATGAACCATAAATGCTAGTTGCCCTTCTTTTACTCCCCATTGATAAGCAATGGTTTTGTCTGCAACCATTTCTACTGTTTGAATTTCTACAAAATGATTACCACCGCCAATAGTGGCTAAGTCTCCGTCTCTGACTAACCCTTCTGTTGGTACTAAATCTTCAGGTGCCCATTTAATATCTCCTTTTTATCCCTTGTAAACCAAAAATCCCATAATTGCATCCAGAAGCGCTTCTGGTTCATCAACCCGAATTAAATGACCGCTATTTTCAAATATTCTTAAGTCTGCATTAGGAATAGCTGTAGCAATTTCTTCTGATAATTCTGGGGGGCAAATCCAATCATGTTTTCCTGCTATTACTAAAGTAGGAGCAGTAATTTTATGTAGTTGCTCTAGCACATTGTAAGAACGTAAAAAGCCACCGAAGGCAACATTAATAGCATCAGGAGATAAAATAGTTCGGTTCCAACTTTTTCCTGGTGTTTCTGGTTTATAGGTGATGGAATACATAGACATCATCACCTGAAAATATTCTTTTAGTTGTGCCTCATTCTCAAATTTACCATCCCATAAAAGTTGAGCGATCGCTTGTTGTTCTTTTGTTCCTTTTTCAGCTAGATTAACTTTTGCCAATTCCAAAAAACGATAACTTCCAGCAGTAGCAATAACAATTAAAGATTGAACATTTTGTGGATAACGCACTGCATAACTAAGAGCAACCATTCCACCATAAGAAGTACCAATAATTAGGATTTTTTCTAACCCTAAATATTGGCGTAATGCCTCCATATCTTCTACATTATTTTCTAGGGTATAAGTTTCTTTTGCTCCCCTTGCTGATCGCCCTTGTCCCCGGTGGTCAAAATACACTAATTGTAATTTTTGACTGAGAGGATAAAAAGTAGGTTTTTGAGAAGTATGGTCTGCACCAGGGCCACCGTGAATTACAAAAGCAATGGGTTTTTCTCGCATCCGATCACCATCTGGAACTAGGGCAGCACCTTCAATATCAAAATAGATTTCTGTATCTCGTATTTGAGCTAGCATTTTTTTTTAATATAAGGAAGAAGGAAGAAGAAAAGGAATAACCTTAAATATAGTAAATATTTCCCCAACTTTTATACGCTCCAATACCAGGGGATATGATATTATAGCCTATCTGTACGGGTTATATCATGTTCGGATAATCACTTATAAAAAAGTTTTTGTTTGTAGTAGGGCTTCAGCCCGAACTGTAGATAGGTCTGAAGCCCTACTACGAGCTTTAGTTATAGCAACTATTTAGGCGAACATGATATTATTCGCGTTAAATAACCCCTACAAAATGTGGTGGTTATGGGTAAGTCCTGATTTTATTATCTACATAAATTACATTGCCTAAACTGCTTTATAAAACTGATACAAAATATTCGGTGGCTTATAGGGGAAAGTTAAGAGTTCGCGTCGCTACTCATAACTATTATCGCCTAACCGATCCTACTAGACTACCACAGTGTTTAATAAATATTAAACAAACAGTCTCTCAGACTAAAGCTAATAGATTTTTAGTGAAATCTGCTCAACAAAATTACCCAGCCACACAACTTAAATTATCTCAAATATGAGGCTGGGAAAACACCCGTACTTTCAATATTTTTCTAGTCAAAAACTTTAATTAAATTGAATTGTGAGACACACAATTAAAGAAGATAAATACTCGAAAAGTCTATAATTTTTTTTATTTTCCCTAAAATTATCAATCAATACTGCCTAATTTTCTTTTCCTTGATAGATAATTTGTTCTTCCTTCACAACTAGACCATTGATTGCCATACTCATAGAACCATCACTCACCATAAAAGTTTTATTACCATCAATCGCTAAATATCCTTGGTTAAATTCTACAGGTAACTGTAAAACTTGATTTGGATTAGATTTTCTGCCAGCAACTAACATTAATTTTCCGTTTGGTAGACGACAAATATTAGCAAAATAGTTCTTTGATTCAAAATAATTTACCTCAGACCAGTTGGCTCCACGTTGGGAACAAATACGCTTATTATTGCGGGGGGATTCAGCTAATAATATTGTGTTTTGCTTTGTCTCTAGATGGTTACTAGATGCTAAAACCTTAGATGAAAATGTAGATAAAAGAAATGCCATTATAGCAAACAGTCCTAGTTTTAAGAACTGTTGATTAGTCTTGACAAAATTCACAGTTTAGTCCTCTAGTAAATGAATAAATTAGTTCGTTTTATGATACACTATCGGAGGCAAAAAAATAAATATTTTATTAAATTTATATAATTTTTGAATATAAAACCTAATCTGGCAAAGGTTTAATACTAATGTCTATAAAAATAAGTCTGATGACAGATTAATTTACCTTATAGTCTTATACCTAATAGTAGAATATACCTAAAAAGTATCTATTTTTTTAAACTTTATTTAAAGAAAAATTAATGCTTCTACTACTTCTGTTGACATTTTATTTCAGAAAATTGACTACATATATATATCACTTGTTCTTCACTGATAGTCTTAGCATTTTTTACAATACTAAAAGTAGCACCTGTTACAATATATGTAATATCTCTATCCTCGGCAACATATCCGGTTCCTTCTTCCACCATTGCAGTGATTTGAACAACATTGTCAGGATTAGCCTTTTGACCACCAATATAAATTAATTTACCATTCTGTTTTTGGCAAATATTAGCAAAAAAATTAGCTGTTTCTATATAAAAAGATTCAACTAAAGGTGGATTTTGTTGTGAACATATCCGCCAATGACCTCGCCCTAATTCTGCTAATAATATAGAATTATTATCTGTTGCTTCAGGGGTAATAGAGGCTAAAATTCTGAGGGAAGAAGTTAATAATAAAAATGGAGCAATGGCAGATATTATAAACTTATTAAAATGTTGATTTATTTGCATAAAATTTATAATTTTTAGATTGATATCTAATATGAAATGAATTAAAATTACCAATATATACAGTTTTATCAAGGTAGTAGCGTGTCTAGCTTTAGAATGGGGAAAAAAAATAATATTTCCTTATCTCTAATCAAGAACGGTTTTAACCAGACATAATTATCCATTATCCATTAATTACTAATGAAAAATATAGTTGTTGCGATTGACTTTTCTCAAATAACTCCCACCATTATTACTCAAGCTGAAACCTTAGCTCAAGCTTTTCAAAGCAAACTATGGTTAATTCATATTACTGAACCCGAACCTGATTTTGTTGGTTTTAAAACTGGACCTCAGCCTAAGCGAGATCATTGGGCAGAACAGTTTCGTAAAGAACATAAGCAAATTCAAGATTTAGCAGAGGAATTACGGCAAAAAGGTCTTGATACAGTTGCTTTGTTAACTCAGGGTTCAACAGTAGAAACTATATTAGCAGAGGCAAAAAAATTAACTGCTGATTTAATAATAGTTGGGTCTCATGGACGTAGTGGTATTGAGAAGTTGTTTATGGGTAGTGTTAGTGAGGGTATTTTAAAAGATTCTCCTTGCCCAGTTTT
>JBFRWR010000284.1:0-4267 GCA_051439685.1 Trichodesmium sp. | reverse complement strand
GTTTTAGGGAGTAGGGAGTAGGGAGTAGGGAGTAGGGAAGATGAGGAAATGGGGAGTAGGGTAAGAGAAAAACAACTGTACCTCAGAAAGAGTGAGAAACGCTATACTGTATAACCGGATTGTATATAAGATTAAGCATTCTGACAAAAATACATTAGTGATGAGACTTGGTTGATTTTTTCTTGAGCAACGAACCGACGAAACCAACTCCTAATAAACCTATAACTATAGAAGGTTCAGGAACATCTTCAGGGTTTTGAGCTGAAGTTTCTCCATCTGAAGTGTCTCCCAACAACTCTACTATAGAAGGAGAAGTTTTAGGAACATCTTCAGGGTTTTGAGTTGGAGATTCTGACAACACACCTCCAGCTATAATTCGTGAAGGTTCCTCAGTAGGAGTTTTAGGAAAATCTGGAGTTTTCCCATCTGAAGTTTCCTCATCTGAAAAACTTTTTGCCTGAATGAATACAGCAGAATCCCAAGCTTGATCGCCTGTATCAGCGATCGCTAGTTTAATAGTATGAGAACCAGGAGCTAATCCTAGCGCTTTTGCAGTAAAGACACTGGTAAAGCCATCATATTCTATATCAAAAAATGGTCCACCATCATTCAGGTCATTGTTGTTGAAATATTGTGAGTTACTAGCATTACTTCCTAGAGGATTACCCCCATTAACTGTATTGATGGCAACTGGAGTATTTGTATCAGGAATTAGAGCAATATTCTCTCCGTTTAGGAAAAAACCAAAGACATCATTATATGTAGAGTTTGTCCATTCTACATATTCTTCGGAGGCAAAGACATAATTGAAGAAAAGATCGCCGCCTTCAGTTTCAAAGTCAAATTCCAGAATAGTTGCATCCTGTGTCGCCGCCCCTGGAATTAAACCATTTAAATCTGGATCTCCAGGGAGATTATTCTTGGTGGTTGTGTTATCGAAATCATTAGGACCTTCTGCATTCTGTGCTGTTCCTGTAGTCAAAATAATACCTCGATCGATGCCAATTCCAGATGATAATCCATCTGTGAAAATTCCTGAAGCAAGAGCTGCACCTATATACTTTTCAGAACCTGGTACAATTGTAATTCCACTTCCCAGAATTTCTTTTACCAAATCTTCCCCAGAATCGTTGGGAGTTATGGAAATTGCCTGAGCTACAGTTGTTGCACCAAAGGCAACAAAAGCTGTTCCGGCAACAGTCATTGAAAGTTTTTTGATGAATTTTGAAATAGTCATAACCTGATTTATCCTGAAAAATAAAATTTCTAAATTTGTGTCTAATAATTAATTGGTTGGTTTTTAAAGTTGTTTTTGTCAGATATTTTAGATATTCTTATTCTCTGTAATTTTTCGGTTTTATTGGGTGATATTTATGCTTATGACCTGTAAAATTTGTCTATAAAATTAGTGACATCAATCACTAAAATAGCGGTTATTATCGTCAGTATTACTGAGTTTATTATTTCCCTTCTAGCAGATATACGGAAAAAGGAGATTATTTTTCAGGAAATTTATAGTTACTTTACATAATCTTCATAATCAACTACTGCTTGAATTTCAAGATTTCACTATGGTTTAGAGAGTAATTTATAAAAATTATTATTTCTGCAGTTTTATCTTCTTGATTTGTAGGGAAGGAAACAACTAATTAACAAATTTATATGTATAAATTAGCGTTTTTTTTATACAGCAATTCTATTTTATTTGTGTATAAAAATATTACGGCTTTGAGGCAACAGGCAACAGTCAGGAGTTTAACTTTTTTTTTCTACTTTTTGATTTGTCACAACCTATTTAGGATTGCTTAGGATTGCTATAGTAAAATTATCACTATTTCCTACTGTAAATTTATCAACTTGTCTAAGTAAATTCAGGGATTGTTTTTGCATAAACAACAATATTTCATCAAATCTTTAAAAAAAACCCCTCTAATATGAAGATTCGATGAAGTACAACAGTTTACTATTGGCAAATCGTCAGAAGTGTGATAATAATTTTGATGAAGGTAAAAAGTTAAAACCCAGATTAGAAAAACTCAGTCACAGATTAGTTTTAACTTTTGAATGGATGACTTGCGCGTAGCAGTATAGAACTCTGTTTCCTTTGGCGATCGCTTTTCCTTGCCATTAACTAAAAGGACAGATTATATTAATATTAAGTTAAAAAATGTTAATAATTATCTCATGTCCTCTAAAAAGACTATACAAAAATCAAAAATTGTGGTATGTGGTGCGGGTATTGGCGGTTTGACAACGGCTGCCCTACTTGCCCACCGAGGCTATCAAGTCCGTATCTTCGACCAAGCTATAGTTCCTGGCGGTTGTGCTTCTACCTTTAAACGGCGAGGTTTCACGTTCGATGTTGGTGCAACTCAAGTTGCTGGTTTAGAACCCGGTGGCATTCATCACCGTATTTTCTCGGAACTAGAAATTGAGATTCCGAAAGCTACCCATTGTGATCCTGCTTGCGCGGTTTTTCTTCCCGGTGAAACAGAACCTATCAACGTTTGGCGCGATCCAGAAAAATGGCAACAAGAAAGACAACAGCAGTTTCCCGGAAGCGAACCTTTTTGGCAAATGATGACAAAACTATTTGAGGCAAGTTGGAAGTTTCAAGGGCGCGACCCTGTTTTACCACCCCGTAATTTCTGGGATGTTTGGCAGTTAACAAAAGCAGTCCGCCCGGATACTCTAATTACAGTGCCATTTACTTTAATGACGGTGGCAGATGCTTTACGGTTGTATGGCTTAAATGATAATTTACGGTTGAAAACATTTTTAGATTTGCAACTCAAACTTTACTCCCAGGTGGATACCGAAGAAACAGCATTACTATACGCTGCGACTGCTTTAGCTGTTTCCCAAGCTCCCCAAGGTTTATATCATCTCCAGGGAAGTATGCAGGTTTTGAGCGATCGCCTAGTTGCAGCTTTAGAAAGAGACGGAGGCAAACTATTAATGGGTCATACCGTCGACCAAATATATACAGAAAACGGCAAAGCTACAGGAGTTAAAGTCAGAAATCAAAAAACAGGAGAAACTTGGGTAGAAAGTGCAGACCATGTTGTGGCAAATGTCACCGCCCAAAACTTAGTTAAATTAGTGGGAGAAGAAAAGCAACCACATCCAATACCTGGTTACAAACGCCGAGTGGATAAGCTACCGACACCATGGGGTGCTTTTGTCGTGTATTTGGGAGTAGATGAAAGTGCTATTCCAGCAAACTGTCCGCCTCACCTACAATTTTTCTATAATTATGAGGGTCCTATTGGGGAAAATAATTCTTTGTTTGTATCCGTGAGTCATCCGGGAGACGGTCGCGCTCCTACAGGTAAAGCGACGATAACAGCTTCCAGTTTTACGGATACCCAAATTTGGCGACATTGTAAAGATTATCAGGAGTTGAAGCAGAAATATACGGAGGAAGCGATCGCTCGTTTGAATCAATATTTTTATTTAAAACCAGAAACAATAGTGTATCAGGAGGCAGCTACACCGCGAACTTTTGTCAGGTTTACAGCAAGGGATGAAGGTATTGTGGGTGGTACTGGTCAGCGTGTTTCCACTTTCGGACCATTTGGTTTGGCGAATCGGACTCCAATTAGGGATTTGTGGTTAGTGGGAGATTCGACTCATCCGGGAGAAGGTACTGCGGGTGTTTCTTATTCAGCGTTAACTGTAGTGCGACAAATAGAAAATGAGACGGGTGTTATATCATGTCCGGTTGAACAGTTATAAATAATTAGGGAGGAGTCAGGAGACAGGAGACAGGAGACAGGAGACGCGGAGTCAACCCACCCCTAGTGGAGGGGAACCGGAACTCAGGAGTCAGAAGTTTTTTATCATTAATTATCCGGACATGATATTACTCCTGCATACTAATAGTACGGGGTTGCACATTATGGAATGATACTGGAAAAAATTTGCTCCAACTTTGACTGAAAAAAAACCATTAACTAATTATTTTAGTAATTCCCCAATCTCAAATTAAGGCATCCAAAATCCGGAATCATTCGTCACTGTGCAACGACAATAGTACAAAGGAAAAAGGGATATGTGGTACGGGAGCAAGATGCTCCCACTGCCATGTATTCTAACAGATTGAATGTATCAGGAAAGATAAAAATGAGACAGGGAACAGGGCTAACTACTGAAGCCGAATAATTGGACAAAGTTAAACAAACATTAAGAAATGTTAAAAATATTCTGATTGTCTGCTATCATACACTCATTCATCTTATAATTATCAAAGACTTTTGTTTCATGG
>JBFRWR010000283.1:0-5887 GCA_051439685.1 Trichodesmium sp. | reverse complement strand
AAAACTTATCAAGTATTCTCAAAACCTATTTGACATAATTTTATGGGTCTTGACTGACTTAAAAAATAATCAAGTGAACAAAATTTTGTGTGTTTATGAATTGTTTGGAAACCTATAAAGCGAAAAGTTTAAAAGGTAAATTATCATCAATTCAGTTAGATATTTCCATTTATATAGCAATCCTATTTTATTACTGGCAAAAATCTTACTGCTTGTTAGGGAAGAGGGAACAGGTAGGAGTGTCATTTCAGTTATCAGTTATCAGTTAAAAGTACCTCTGGGTTTAGCCAGAGGCTTGAAATACTGAATCGAATTTTTTTTTCATCCCCTTAAAAAGAGTGGCTTGAGACCTTATTTTTTTGTCAAGTTTTTTATTTACTTTTTAATTACCCGCAACCTATTCGCGGATTGCTATAGTATTTCAAATAAGATATCAAACTACTATTTGGGTGCATCTCATATTTGCAAAAATACTTTTTTCCTATTCCCTCTTCTCTATTCCCTGTTGCCTGTTCCCTAAAAGTGATAAATTTTTGGCTTTATTCTTGCATTGAGATGCACCCTACTATTTAATAATAGGCGTTAGTAATTTAGGCTATGATTTTTCTGGAAATAGTAATTTTCTCACTCTTAATTTCAAATTTTATCTTTTATAAATTTAGATTTCAGAGCTTAATTAACCAACACCGAATAGTGTTTTTCTTTCTTGACTATTCCCTATTCTCTTTTTCAGAGAACTCGGTTTCCACATCCCAGATAAAAACCCTATATTTGATTTAACTTCAGTAATTTTATAACTTGACCGAAATAATAATCAGGTACTTTGAGGAAAACTTAAGAACCTATCCAAAATTCAATTACACATTTTATTATACATCTATAAATTATCAATTTTTTCTCACTATTCTCTATTCCCTATTCTCTCTCTCAACTAGCAAATTTATTTTGCACGACTACTTATCCAGGGAAACTAGAATACTATGCAAAAGAAATAATACCGTAAGACAAGCAATTATTTAACCAAATCATAATCTAACACTTCATCCGGATTATGTCCCTATTGCATCGCACTAAGAAATCAAGGACAGTTAAAATTACTTGTATCATTATTATTTTATACCGTCCTACTATACTGAGGATAAAAAAAATAATACAATCCTCATCAAATTAGATAAATTATTACAGAAAGTTTAAGATTTGATTTTGGGAGTCAAAAGCCAGTGAGTCTGATAAATCGTTTTTCCTTGTCTCGGGACATAGGAATTGACTTGGGTACTGCTAACACACTTGTATATGTATCTGGTAAAGGAATAGTTCTGCAAGAGCCATCTGTAGTAGCTATTGATCAGAACCAAAAAACTTCTATAGCAGTGGGAGAAGACGCTAAAAAGATGTTGGGACGAACTCCATCTAATGTCATTGCTGTAAGGCCCTTACGAGATGGGGTCATTGCCGACTTAGATACAGCCGAATTAATGCTAAAACATTTTATCAGGCAAGTTCACGAAGGAAAAACTCTAGTATCTCCAAGAATTGTAATTGGTATTCCTAGTGGAATAACGGCTGTCGAAAGACGAGCTGTCATAGAAGCAGCAGCTCAAGCTGGTGGTAGAGATGTTAGGTTAATTGATGAACCTGTTGCTGCTGCTATTGGTGCAGGTTTACCTGTAGCTGAACCTACTGGAAATATGATTGTGGATATTGGTGGGGGGACTACAGAAGTTGCTGTTTTGAGTTTACAAGGTACAGTTTTAAGTGAGTCTGTCCGTGTAGCTGGAGATGAGTTGAATGAAGCTGTTACCCAATACATGAAAAAAGTCCATAACTTGGTCATAGGTGAGCGAACTGCTGAAGAAATTAAGATTAAGCTAGGTTCAGCTTATCCTACTCAAGATGATAATGAGACAACGATGGATGTTAGAGGTCTACACCTATTATCGGGTTTACCCAGAACTGTGACGGTAAAAGCTGCAGAGATTAGGGAAAGCATGGTTGAGCCTCTCTCTATAATTATAGATGCCATAAAGCGGACTTTGGAGCGAACCCCTCCTGAACTAGCAGCAGATATTATTGATAGGGGTATTATGTTGGCTGGTGGAGGTGCTTTGTTAAAGGGAATAGATACTCTGATTAGTCATGAGACTGGTATTATTACTCATATTGCGTCAGACCCACTGTGTTGTGTAGTTTTGGGTACTGGCCGTGTTTTGGAGAATTTTAAACAGCTTGAAGGATTTTTTAGTGAACAAATTCGGTAAAGTCTGGTTATCTTATTTGAATTATAGCAATTCCCATCCTGGTGAAGTACAAAATTCCTTTGTTTTAGGGAACAGGGAACAGGGAATAGGGAATAGGGAATAGGGAATAGAAAAGAAATAGGTGTATCTCACTAATTTGAGAAATGCTATATCTACTCATAAGTTTTAATCGGATACCCTTTCTGATTATAAGTAATTAGTCATGCTTTTATAAGTTTCCTAGTTGAGAGAGGGAACAGGGAATAGGGAGAAATAATTGATAATTGAGAATATTGGAGATGTATTCTAAAATCTGTAATTAATTTTCCACAATTACTTATCAATTATTATCAAAATAATTGGGTTGCGCTACCCCACCTTATTCAGGCGAAATATTTTTGCAGGGTTGCTCAAATTCCCGTTACAAAAATAATTTATGGCTTCTGACTTTGTTGAGTCTAGGTAAGTAAATCTATTGTTTATTGACTAATACCTAATTATTAATTGGAATTTGAATAATTAAATGTTATACCAAATCCGGTTTAGTAAGGAGATATTCAAAAAAATCAAAATCTTTGCCTGATAAGGATTTGAATATTTATGCAACTATTCTATAATAACCGGATTTAATATTAGCTATTAGAAAACATATCTATTTTAATAAAACTTCCTAATTATCTAATTAAAAATTTGAGAAGTTCCTGCTTGTAACTTCAACAAACAGTAAAAAATATTAAAGATTAGCAAATTTAACAAGTTGTACTAATGCAAAAAACATTACGTCGTCGAAGCCTAAAAATCATGCAAAAAGTTGGATTCTTAGTTTTAGCAGTAAGTGCAGCTTTTTGGGTTAGACAAACTCAAGGTTCTTTATTTTTTGAAATTTATCATTGGTTAAGTTTACCATTTCAACCTAGTCCTGTTCAAGAACAAGTCTTGGTTAATGCTAGGGTTCAAGAATTAGAAATTAAATTACAAGAATTAGAGCAACAAAATAAAAGTCTTAAAGAACTTTTGAACTACACAAAAACTAAAAATTCAAAAGGAATAGTAGCTCCAGTTGTGGGTAGAAGTGCAGACTATTGGTGGAAAAAAATTATTCTGGGAAGGGGGAGTAAAGATGGTATTGAAGAAGGATTTATTGTGATAGGAACTGGAGGTGTAGTTGGTCGAATCACAAATGTTACATCTCACACTAGCCAGGTATTATTAGTTAGTGATCCAACCAGTAAGGTTGGTGTGGGAATTATTCGCAGTCGTCAGATGGGTTTTATGAGAGGTAAGAATGATAATATGGCTGTTATGGAATTTTTTGATGATGTTCCTGATGTTAAGGTGGGGGATGCTGTATCTACTTCTGCTTATAGTCAATTGTTTCCTGCGGGTTTTGCTGTGGGAAAAGTTGAGTCTGTGAATTTGACTAATACTCCTGCTCCAGAAGCTACTATTAAATTATCCGCACCACTTAACACTTTAGAGTGGGTTACTGTTTATCCAGATAAACAAGTTGAAGCAGAAAATTAATTTAACATATTGTCAGTTTGCATACCTACGATCAACACTTTAGATAACAGATAGTAAGCAGAATTTGCAAAGAGACTTTGTTCTCTAGAAGAACTTATCCCACTATTTTTATAGCGCTACTTGAATCTGGAGTAGCGAATAGAGAATAGGGAGTAGCAGACTTTAAAGGGTTCTAGGATTTATAAATGTCCTAAGCAATTAACGTAGCGCTATAAGACGCTTATTTATTTAAGTCAAATGTATCTGAAAAGCTTAATTTTTCTTTTTTAGCAAAAATATTATTACTGGGATAAATTCAAGAACATAAAAAATCAATAGGCAAAAGTTAGGAGAGACTCAGGAGGATATTTCATTAATGGATAATTGATAATGGATAATTGATAATTACCTCTGGTTAAAACCGTAACGGATCATAATAGTAACTCACAGAGAAGAAATCCTTTGTAATTAGTCATGGTTTTAGGAATTTCCTAGTTGATAAAGGGAAAAGGGAAAAGGGAACAGGGAGAAATAATTAATAATTATATGGATAAGATTGGAGATATATAAGAGACTTTTTTTAAATAAGTATTAAAAGAACGAATATAGCAATCCGCGTATAGGTCGCGACAAATCAAAAAGTAGATAAAAAAGTTGAAACTCCTACCTGTTGCCTCTTGCCTAAAAAGCAGTAAGATTTTTGCCACGAATAAAATAGGATTGCTATAGTTACTAAAATCCCAAATTGGTAATATTTAAAAAATTGAAATCCAGTAGGTAGATAGATATTAATGGATCATTGATAATGGATAATTGATAATTGATAATTACCTCTGGTTAAAACCGTTACGGAATTGAATATAAGGAAATATTCTTTCTTTTTTTTCCCTTGAACGGGGAGGCTTTTAACCTGAATTCTTTAATTAATAATTAATGAGAAATATTTATGTTGATTTCTTCCTCCCTACTGCCTACTTCCTATCTCATTTTTATCTTTCCTGATACATTCAATCTCTAATCAAATCTGTAATTAATTTTGTTTACGCGCTTATAACTAAGATATTTAGAAAAACCATAATTTATATGTATAAAAGCCGATAATACCACTTTAAATAATAGCTCATATCAAGTCTGATTAATGAGACCTAAAAAAAATATCATTCTCAGTTTCACGGTTCAACTATCAAAAATTCCTCTTATTCCTGAATCCCTAAAAAATGTTATTTTTAGGTTTTGAAAAAAATATAATATTATACTCATGCCTAAATACTTACCTAACTTATTTGCAATTTAACTTAAACTGAAAAAATCTTCAAAAATGTATTTGAATCATATGTCTAATTTATACCAGCACACTATTGTCAAGTCAATAATCACAGTTATATCTCTCTTATTTTCTGTATTATTATTATTTACTCGTATTCCAGGAATGGAAATTTTTGGCATCGGACCTAACTGGTTATTAATTTGGCTAGTTGCTTGGAGTAGCCATAACTCAATTATAGAAAGTTTAGTGGCTGGCTTGGCTTTAGGATTAATTCAAGATTCTATTACTTCTTCCTATCCTACTCATATTATTCCTTTAGTTTTTGTCGGATTAGTCACAGCCTTTTTACAGAAAAAACGCTATCTTCAAGAAGACTTTATTTTTATAGCTTTACTAACTTTTATTATGGCTATAATTACCGAAAGTATTATGGCATTTCAGTTTGGATTAATAGGTAATCAAACTTTTTTAGAAATTTGGGAAAAGCATAAAGAAATTGCTTTAGGTTCTGCTGTTATTAGTAGTTTGTGGGCTCCTGTTGTTTATTTTCCTCTCAGTCAATTTTGGAAAATTAGAGATAATTAAACAATATTGAGTTAATCTTTCATTAATTGATAATTGATAATGGATAATTGATAATTACCTCTGGTTAAAACCGTTCTTGATTGAAGAGCAGGAAATATTATTTCTTCTCTTGGTCGATTGGATATGGCGTTTAGCTAACGCACAACTTCGTTAACGCTGCGCGACATGTAATATCAAATCCGGTTGAATAATTATTGTATGGTAGGGAGACGCGGAGACACGGAGACACGGAGACGCGGAGATTGAAGTGTAGACAGCAATTATGAACAGATACTATATAACCGGATTGTATATA